>JBPCSW010000056.1:0-6407 GCA_051006675.1 Fluviibacter sp. | reverse complement strand
TAGCAGGGTAGTAACGATGACGAAGAAAAAGAGTGCCGTGAGTACCTCGGTCTTGCGGCGCATGACGAGTAGCAGGTCCCGATGCAGAGCGGCAAAGTAAGCGGAAAGTACAGGCATTAGCGACTCCCCGATAGATTCAGTACAAAGCCGCGGGCATCGGTGCCCAGGTCGGGTGTCTGGTGGCTGGTCAGTACCAGTAAACCGCCTTCTGCCAAGTGGCCTTTGAGTAGTGTCTGGACATCCGCAATGGCATTCACGTCCAGTGCGTTAAAGGGCTCGTCGAGAATCCATAGTTTGGCCGGGCGCAGTAGTGCGCGGGCGAGAAGTCCGCGTCGTTTCTGGCCGGCGGAGAGTACGCGGGCAGGTAAATGCTGGCGTTTGGCTAGCCCCATGCGGGTAAGGGCATCACGGATAGCGGCATCATTAATCCGAAGGCCATCCATGCGGCATAGTGCCTGCAGGTTTTCGGTCAGCGTGAGATCTTCTTTCAGACCGGCGTGGTGGCCGATGTAAAGCAGATCCTGGTGATACTGGCTGCGTTGCTGGGCAATAGGTTGGCCCTGCCAGAGCACTTCACCATCGGCGGGGAGGGTCAGGCCCGCCAGAATGCGTAATAGACTGGTCTTGCCGGCACCGTTTTCACCCTGCAGGTACAGCCATTGCCCGGCATCAAGTTGCAGGTCTACCCCTTGAAACAAGGTCTGCTTGCCACGAATGCAAGAAAGATTGCGGGATTTAAGGGCCGGTGTTTGCATATTAGCCAAGCACGGTATCAAGCGTCATCATCAAAGCAAAGCCTGCGACGAGACCAATGGTCGCGAACTTCTGGTGGCCGTTGCGATGTGTTTCAGGGATGACTTCGTTAGACACGACAAAAATCATTGCGCCAGCTGCCAGGCCCAGACCAATAGGATAGGCGATGGCCAAACCGCTTGATAGCGTGATGCCAATGATCGAACCCAAAGGTTCGAGCAGACCCGTGAGCGAAGCAATCGCCACTGATTTAATAGGGCTGTATCCAACGCCACGTAGCGCCATGACTACTGCGAGGCCTTCAGGAATATCCTGCATGGCAATCGCTGACGTGAGGGGTATGCCAACCTGTAAGTCACCTTGGGCAAAACTCACACCGATTGCCATTCCCTCAGGCAGGTTGTGTAAAGCAATTGCCAACACAAAAAGCCAGATACGATTCACCCGATGAGATTCGGGGCCATAGGTGCCTGATTTGGAATGCTCGTGCGGTGTGAATTCATCCATACCCAGCATGAGCATAACGCCCAGTGCCATGCCCGCAACCACCGAGGCCGCGCCCAGAAAAGCACTACCGGTCAGCGCTTCACCCGCTTTGATGCCGGGAAGGATCAGCGAAAATGAACTGGCTGCCAGCATCATGCCTGCCGCCAGCCCCAGCAAGGTGTCTTCGATCCGTTGCGGCAGACTTTTTAAGACCAGGCCGGGGAGTGCACCTAGTGTCGTGAGTGCAAAACCTGCAAACCCACCCCACAGCGCGTAGCGTATGTTTGAATCGGGGCGGCCGTTGAGTACATCATGCAGGCCGCTAAGAAATAGCATCACTACAGCAAGGCAAGAAAATGCGAGTCCGGCAGCAGTGAGCGGATGTGCCTCGACATGACGCCACAAAGCGTACTGTCTCATTAAGAAAGAGAGCCGACTGGACTGCGCCATCAGGTAAACGACTTGGCTCGAAAGTTACAAAAACTCATAAGTGATATCGTACCGGAGAGCGTTGATCCCGTCATCTCCGGGCGCTTGAACATCAAGGAACTTCCGGTTGCGCTAGAATCAAGCCATGACGCAACTCACCCCCAATTTCTGGCAAGACAAGTTTGAAACCCAACAAACCGGTTGGGATCGCGGCCAGGCGAGTCCGCAGCTCATGCACTGGCTGGCCAGTGGCGCATTGAGCCCAACCGAGACCCAACGAATTGCGGTGCCGGGTTGCGGCAAGGGTTGGGAGGTCGCGGCACTCAGTGAGGCCGGTTTTAAAACTACGGGCCTTGATTACACCCCGGCAGCTGTGGCCGAGGCGCAACAGCGATTACAGGGTGCGGGTTTGTCTGCCCAAGTGATTCAGGCAGATGTTTTAACCTACATGCCTGAACAGCCGTTTGATGCCGTTTATGAACAAACCTGTCTGTGCGCACTCACGCCAGATGCCTGGATTGCCTATAGTCAGCAGCTGGTGCGCTGGATCCGGCCAGGTGGGCGTTTATACGCTCTTTTTATGCAGGTCTCGCGTCCGGGTAGTCAGCAAGGTCTCGTTGAAGGACCGCCATTTCATTGTGATATCAACGCGATGCATGCGCTATTCGACCAGCGCCATTGGCGCTGGCCTGCGGGCGCACTGACTCAGGTGCCACACAAGAACGGCCTGTTTGAGCTGGCCGTTGTGCTAGAGCGGATTTAGGCAGAAGCCTCGGCAACGCGCTGCTGGATATGGGCGAGTGCTGCTTCCACCTGATCGACTAGAATTAGGCAGATGTCGCCGGGTTCCAGTTTTGAAAGCGCCTTGTCGATAGCCAGGAATTCGCCTTTGATTTCATCGATCTCTTTCACCTGGTGTGCTTCGTCCAGGCCTTCGCGGAGTAGCTTGACCACTTCCCCTTCGCTGCGGCCGCGTTGACAGGCATCTTCGTAAAGAACAACGTAGTCAAAGACATTTCCGAGAATGCGTGTCTGACGACGAATGTCGTCATCACGGCGATCGCCCGCACCACTAATCACTACCGAGCGGCGTTTAGCCGTCATTTCGTGAATCGTGTCGGCTAGGGCACGAATCGCATCCGGGTTGTGGCCGTAATCGGCGATCAGCGTGGCGCCTTTGTAATCAAAGCGGTTAAAGCGGCCGGGTACCGTGTCGGCATCGCTCATAAAGCTGG
The DNA here is from genome assembly GCA_051006675.1 of Fluviibacter sp. GTDB lineage: Bacteria > Pseudomonadota > Gammaproteobacteria > Burkholderiales > Rhodocyclaceae > Fluviibacter. The sequence continues at coordinate 3,504 of JBPCSW010000056.1, read as the reverse complement.
CGAGACCGGCAACGATGTTTTCCCAAGGGATGTTCAACGCCCAGGCAGCACCTACAGCCGCCATGACGTTTTCTACCTGGAAGCCGATCTGCCCACCATCGGTGAGTGGAATATCTTTCAGCGGTAGGCGGAACATGGTCTGACCCTGTGCGGCAATAATCTCGCCATCCTCGCGATAAATCACACGGTGCCCTTGGGCACGGTGTTTAGCCATCACCGGGTGTGCAGCGCTCTGGCCAGCAAAGAAGGTGACGTTGCCGGTACAGTAACGCGCCATGCGGGCGACCAGTGGATCAGCCGCATTCAGTACAGCGGTGCCTTCGGCCGAAACGTTCTGCACGATCACGCGCTTCACCGCAGCCAGTTCAGCGGCTGTGTTGATAAAGTTCATGCCCAGATGATCGCCTTCACCGATATTGGTGATTACAGCCACATCGCAACGATCAAAGCCGAGGCCTTCGCGGAGCACCCCACCACGGGCGGTTTCCAGCACGGCCGCATCGACGTCCGGGTGCCCCAGCACATTGCGGGCGCTACGCGGGCCGCTGCAATCACCGGTATCAATCAGGCGGCCGTTGGCATACACACCATCGGTGGTGGTCATGCCGATACGCTTGCCGGTTTGTGCAATCAGCTGTGCTGTAAGGCGAATGGTGGTGGTTTTGCCATTAGTGCCCGATACGGCAACCACCGGAATACGACCGTTTTCCCCGGGGCCAAACATCTGACGGATAATGGCTTCGCCCACCGGGCGGCCTTTGCCGTAAGAGGGGCTCAGGTGCATGCGCAAACCAGGCGCAGCATTCACTTCAACGATGCCACCGCCTTGCTCTTGCAGGGAGCGGTAGACGCTATCGCAAACTACGTCGACGCCACAGATATCCAGACCCACCATGTGAGCTGCGGCAACAGCGCTAGCGGCCATGTCGGGGTGGACGTCATCGGTCACATCGGTAGCCGTGCCACCGGTGCTGAGATTGGCGTTCTTGCGTAGATTGATGCGTACACCGCGCTGTGGCACGGTTTCCGGTGTCATCTGCTGCTCTTCTAGCGTTGCCAGACCAATGGCATCGAGGCGGATCTTGCTCAGTGAGGTGGCATGGCCATCGCCGCGTAGCGGATCGCTATTGATCACATCGACAAGTTGGCGAATCGTGTGTTGACCATCACCAATCACATAGGGTGGGTCGCGGCGGGCAGCTGCAACGAGTTCGTTGCCAACGACCAATAGGCGGAAGTCGTGGCCGGGCAAAAATCGCTCGACGATCACTTCATCGCTAATTTTGTAGGCGACTTCAAATGCGGCGGTAATCTGTTCGGCCGTTTGCAGGTTAACAGCCACGCCTTTGCCCTGGTTGCCATCACGCGGTTTCACGACCACCGGGCCTTTGATCCACTCGGCAGCCGCCAGTGCATCTTTTAGGTTGGTCACCACGCGTCCTTGCGGAACGGGTACGCCCGCCGAATAAAGCAGCGTTTTAGTAAGATCTTTATCCTGCGCAATCGATTCGGCAATGGCGCTGGTGTGGCTGGTCTCTGCTGCCTGGATGCGTTTCTGCTTGCTGCCCCAGCCCAGTTGCACCATGCTGCCTTCGGTCATGCGACGGAAAGGAATGTTGCGGGCGATGGCGGCGTTAACAATAGAACCGGTGCTAGGTCCCAGACGCAGGTCTTCGTCGAGCTCGTTCAGTTCGTGCAGGGCGGCGTTCAGATCAAACATACGATCCTCACGGGCGGCCTGGCAAAGCCTCATGGCGTGTTCGAAGGCGAGTTTGCCAACGGCTTCTTCGCTGTATTCCACCACGGTAATGTAAGTGCCTTTTTCAGGCGATTGCACCGTCCGGCTAAAGGTTACCGGGCAACCAGCGGCTGCTTGCAGACCCAGTGCCACTACTTCCAGGGCGTGTGCCAGAGTGAGCGGTTCGTTGTGGCCACCGGCAATGAGCGGACCCATTTGCGGAAAGCGGGAACGTAGTCGGGTTTCGAAGCCAGCCAGATTGGTGATCTGACATTCATCTTCAGTACAGTTGATCAGCGCCTCGATCATGGTGTGGCGACCCCAGAGGTTAGGGCCGCGGAGTGCGCGTAGACGGACGATTTCCATGGTTTATAGGTGGCTGAAGGTTTGAATACCCGTGCTCATGACCTCGCGGGAGAGGTTCATGGCAACGCCTACGGCAACCGCCGCCAGAATGCTTTCGAGGGCATCGTTGCGAAGTTGCAGGAGGGGAATGCTGCTAATGGTCATCAATGGTTGAACATCCTTGCCACGGGCGAGAACGATCTGACCATCACGGCTAAATACGGCTCGGCCACCGTTGGCTAAGTGTTCGGCCAGACAGGCGGCATCACCAAAGCGGCTGAAGAAGATCACTTCGCCATCACACAAGCGGGCCATATCCGCTACTTCGGCATCATCGGCATTAAGAACGCCGGTGCCAGTGGGTAGCACGACATCGATTTGTGAACGCATCACTCTATAGATGCCTTCGGCATCATTAATGGCGCATTCCGGCACGGTGTCGGTTGGGTCCAAGTTGGTGACCACGCCAATGGTACAACGCTCGTAAGGCAAGCCATCGTTGAGGATGCCGCGATTATCGTTCTCGATAATTGCCACATCCACCTGACGGTTCAACATCAGGCGATGACCGCTTTCCCAATCGGCGCAGTGGCGATCATCCAGCTGACGCTGATTGAAATACATGCCTTTGCTACAGGCCAGACCCACGTTCATGCTGGTCAGTTGCAGCAGGCTGGCGATAAGTTGCGCTACCAGTGTTTTGCCGCGTGAACCGGCAATGCCCACGATGGGCAGGTTGAAGTCTTCGCCGGGGGGGAACAGGTAATCCACAATGGCGTTACCAACAGGGCGGGGCGTGCCCGCCGAAGGGCGCAGGTGCATCAGTAGGCCGGGGCCGGCATTCACTTCCACAATAGCGCCACGCTGTTCAGCCAGCGGCTTGGAAATGTCTTCAGCCACCAGGTCGATACCAGCCACATCCAGACCTACGACACGTGCAGCCAGTGCAACCACGTGGGCCACTTCCGGGTGCACTTCATCGGTGACATCGATCGATACGTTGCCGTTGCGCTGGATCAGCACATCGTGGCCAGCGGCGGGGACGGATTGGGCATTGAGCCCCTGGCGTTCCAGTTCCAGGCGCACGGCCGAGTCAACGCGCACAAAGTTCAGCGTGTTCTCTTCGGCAGGGCCGCGGCTCGGACTGCTATTAATCTGCGTTTCGATCAGTTGTTCGATGGTCGATTGGCCATCGCCTTTAACGAATGCAAAGTCACCGCGGGCAGCGGCCACCATTTTGCCGCCTACTACCAGGAGGCGGTGTTCGTTACCGGGGATGAAGCGTTCGACGATGACGCTGCTACCTTCATCAACCGCCACCGAGAATGCCGTACGGACTTCGGCTTCGGTCATCAGGTTGGTAAATACGCCGCGGCCGTGGTTACCATCAGACGGCTTAACCACGACGGGAAGGCCGATAT
>JBPCSW010000055.1:0-9535 GCA_051006675.1 Fluviibacter sp. | reverse complement strand
CGACTGCATGCTCTAAAAAATGAATTTAAAATTCTCAAAAATGCACGGTCTCGGCAATGACTTTGTCGTGCTGGATGGTGTGCGTCAGCAGGTCTCGTTGAGCACCGAACAGATTCGGGCGCTGGGCGATCGCCATAGGGGCGTGGGTTTTGACCAGATGCTCTTGGTGGAGCCGGCTCAGACGCCAGGCGCAGATTTCCGTTACCGCATCTTCAATGCCGATGGTAGCGACGTAGAACAGTGCGGCAATGGCGCGCGTTGCTTCGTACGCTTTGTGCATGATCAGGGGCTCACGGATAAATCAGCCATTGTGGTGGAAACCAAGCGCGGCATTATTCATCCGCGACTGGAGACCAATGGGTTGGTCACTGTTGATATGGGGCAACCCCGCTTTGCGCCATCGGAGATTCCTTTTGAGTCCGAGACCGATGCGGCCGAGCAGGCGTTAGCGTTGCCGGATGGCACGACGCTAACCATTGGTGCCGTATCGATGGGTAATCCGCATGCCGTCACTGTGGTGGCTGATACCGAAGCAGCGCCCGTGGCAGTGCAAGGCCCGCAGATTGAAAACCACGAGCGTTTTCCGCAACGGGTGAATGCCGGTTTTATGCAGGTGCTGGATCGTCACAACATCCGCTTGCGTGTGTATGAGCGCGGTGCGGGCGAGACGCTGGCCTGCGGCACGGGTGCCTGCGCTGCTGTCGTATCAGGTATCCGTCGCGGTTTGCTGGATTCGCCGGTGCGCGTACAAACGCATGGCGGCGATTTGAATATCGCCTGGGCTGGCATTGGTCAGTCAGTCATCATGACAGGGCCTGCCGTCACCGTATTTACTGGAGAGATCGAGTTATGAGTCTATCGCCTGAAGCAGTGCTGGAGTTTCTGAAGTCGCATCCGGAGTTTTTTGAAGAGCAGGCTGAATTTTTCCATCAGGTAGAAATTGCCCACCCCTATAGCGGCCGAACGATTTCTCTGGCCGAGCGGCAGATGATTACGCTGCGAGAAAAGAATCGTCTTCTGGAACATCGCCTTGGCGAACTGCTTGGCGTGGGTGAAAGCAACGATGCACTGGGTGCGCGCATGCACCAACTAACGGTGGCGCTTGTGGGTGCCGGACGCCTGGATCAGATTGTGGGTACGGTACTCAAGTCGCTGGCTGAGGATTTCAGTGTGCCGCAAGCGCGTTTACGTTTGTGGGGCGAGGGCGCGGCTAATCTCGGCCATGATGCCTGTACGCCAGTAAGCGCAGAATTGATTAAGGAAGTGGCCGGCATGCACCATCCGGTAACCGGTAGTGTGCGCACGGGTGAAGTGGCCGCATGGTTTGGTAGTGAGGGTGAAGAAATTTCATCCATGGCGCTGGTGCCGCTGCGTTTTGAAGATCAGACACTGGGCTTGCTTGCCATGGCATCTGGCGATGCGGAACGTTTTGTAGCCGGCATGGGCACCGCCTATATCGAACGTCTGGGCGATGTGATTGCGGCTGCGCTGGCGCGCGTATTGCGTGGCTGATTTTCAGTAAGCCATGGCTGATCCTGAACCATTTTCGGTATCAGCACCCTTGTGGCCAGGTGCCGAGGATTGGCTGGCAGAACTTCGAGATCAACGCCGTGTATCGCCGCATACCCTAAGTAACTACGAACGGGATTTGCGCAGGTTGCAATCGTTAGCAGGTAATGCGGCGCCAGCCGATTTAACAGCACTGGATTTGCGCCGATTTGTCGGACGTCTGCATGCCTCCGGTTTGTCCGGTCGTTCGATCGCCCGATCCTTATCTGCCTGGCGTGGATTGCTCCGTTGGTTGGCACGTCGTGGTGTGCTGGATGCCAATGTGGCTGAAGGTTTGCACGCGCCCAAGCACCCGAAACGATTGCCCGATGCCTTGTCTGTGGACGAAGCTTTTCGTCTCCTCAAGCCTGTGGCGAAGACCGAGACAACGAGTCAGAACCCCGAGCGTGAGCAAGTGCTGCAGTGTCGGGATCAGGCCATCTTTGAATTGTTTTATTCCTCGGGCATTCGCTTATCAGAGCTGGTGGGTCTGGATTTGGGTTGTTTAACAGATCTGCGCCAGGGGGAAGTACGTGTGCTGGGTAAGCGCAATAAAATGCGTGTCGTCCCGGTAGGGCGAACTGCGCAGGCGGCCGTAGAAGCGTGGCTGGCGGTGCGCCCTCGGTTGCTTAAAACAGCGGACGAAGGGGCGCTGTTTCTGGGGCAACAAGGCAGGCGAATTACTCCGCGCACTATTCAGTTGCGTTTGAACCAGCACGGACAGCAGCAAGGATTGCCGCAGCGGGTGCATCCTCACCAGTTGCGTCACTCGTTCGCAACCCATATGCTTCAGGGCTCCGGTGATCTCCGTGCGGTTCAGGAGATGCTCGGCCATGCCAGCATCGCTTCGACACAAGTCTATACCCATCTCGACTTTCAGCACTTGGCACAGGTCTATGACCAGGCGCATCCGCGTGCGCACCGCAGCAAAGACGCGATGGCGCAAGCCGATGTCAGTCGCTTTAACCCCGAACAAGAAGACAACCAATAATATGACCGCTACGCTGATCTTAAATTCCGGAAAGTCCGGTTCTGTGCGCCGTCGCCATCCCTGGATTTTTGCAGGGTCGGTGGCCACGCTTAAAGGCCGTGCCCGCTCCGGCGATACGGTGATTGTTGAAGATGAGCATGGCGTTGCCATGGGGCGAGCGGCCTGGAGCCCGGAATCGAAGATTCGCGCCCGTGTCTGGACTTTTGATGCCACAGAGACCGTTGATCATGCGTTCTTCAAGCGCCGTGTGGCGCAGGCTGTGGCGCGTCGCGCCGGATGGAGTGCATTGCGCGGCGTGCAACTAGAACCTGCTGGCGAACGTTTGATTCATGGCGAGGCAGACGGTCTGCCGGGCGTTATTGCCGATCGCTATGGCGATACCGTGGTGCTACAGCTCACTAGTGCCGGAGCGGATGCCTGGCGTGAGGCGATTGTGGCCGGCATTGTGCAGGCGACGGGTTGCCAACAGATTTATGAACGCTCAGATTCTGACGTGCGTAAACTTGAAGGCCTGGAACCAGTGACCGGTTGGGTCGCTGCCAAGGGATTAAATGAAACCCCTGCCAACGCCTTCCCGCAGATTGATGAACATGGCGTTCGTTTTGGCGTTGATGTGGTCGGTGGGCACAAGACCGGTTTCTACCTAGATCAACGCGATAATCGCATGATGCTGCGCGCATTGGCGCAAGGCCGTCGGGTACTCAATTGCTTTTGCTACACGGGCGGGTTTTCATTGCAAGCATTGGCGGGGGATGCAGCCTCTGTGATGTCGATCGACTCATCGGGTCCGGCACTTGAACAGGCTAAAGCGAACCTCGCTATGAACCCGCATCTGGATGCGAGCCGTGCGGAATGGCGTGACGCCGATGTTTTCCAGGCGTTGCGTGATTATTACAAGGCCGGTGAGAAATTTGATCTTATCGTGCTGGACCCACCCAAATTTGCACCCTCTGCCGCACATGCCGACCAGGCGGCGCGAGCCTACAAAGATATCAATCTGTTCGGCTTCAAGCTGCTGGCGCCAGGGGGCTTAATGATGACCTATTCCTGCTCTGGCGGCATCGGTGTCGAGCTCTTTCAGAAGATTGTCGCGAGTGCTGCATCGGATGCCGGCCGGGACGCACGTATTTTGCGTCGCCTGATGGCCTCGAGTGACCACCCCGTTGGATTAGCGGCACCTGAGGGCGAATACCTGAAAGGTTTGCTTGTCGAAGCTTCCTGATGTCTGATTTTGTAGCATCCGCTTCAAAAGCACGCCTCTGGGCAGTGCTGGGCATCGTGGTGTTGTCGTTGCTCTGGGGCTACACATGGGTCATGGCGAAGCAGGCGTTGAGTTTTTCACCGCCGTTTACATTGACCGTTAAGCGCGGCTTCGGCGGAGCCATCGCCCTATTTCTTGCCTTAAAGATCTTGCGCCAGCCGCTGAAGCTGCAGGCGCCGCGTGCAGTCGTGTTAATCAGCTTGTGTCAGGTGGCGGGTTTTATGCTGCTCCAGACGTTCAGCTTGAAGTTCGGTGCTGCTGGTAAAACCGCTGTGTTGGTTTACACCATGCCCATCTGGACATTGCTGTTGGCCTGGCCCATCTTAGGAGAGCGGGTACGTGGCGCGCAATGGCTGGCAGTGATTGGCATCCTGGCCGGATTGGTCTTGATTATCGAGCCCTGGCATCTGCAGGCCGATTGGCTCAGCAATTGCCTGGGCATTGGTGCCGCGATCTGCTGGGCCATGGGCACGGTACTGGTGAAACAATTGCGTAGCCAATCAGCCGTTAATCTTTTGTCCTTAACCGCCTGGTCAAATCTCATCGGTAGTGTGCCGGTAGGTTTGATAGCGGCTGTTGCCGAGGAACCTCCGGTGCTGTGGACCTCTGAGTTCATTGGCATCATGCTCGTGCTTACTTTGATCAGCACGGCGTTCTGCTGGTGGCTGTGGACCTCGATTCTGGATCGCGTACCCGCCTGGGAGGCAAGTCTGCTGGTTCTGGGTACGCCGGTGATCGCGATTATCTCTTCACGCGTGATTTTGCATGAGGGTTTCAGCGAGTATGAAATTGCAGGTATCCTGCTGATCGGCGCCGGTTTGCTGTTGCTATCTTTTGTCAGCTGGTTGCTTGAGCGCCGCCTATCTGCCAGAAATTAATGAGTCATGGAACTATTCATCCGCATTCTTGAAGTTATTTTCCCGGTCATTGCCGTTGTTCTGGTGGGGTTTTGGGCTGGCCGAAAAAACAAGCCGGAAATGATGGTCGCTAACCGGCTCAACATGGATTACTTCACGCCGGCGATGGTTTTTACGGTGATGGCGGGCGGCGACTTTCATATTCGAGAATATGTCTGGTTAGCCGGTGGCGCTGCGGTCTCGATTTTTGCATGTGGCGCGATTGGCTATCTCACAGCACGCGGACTGCGCGAAGCACCCAAAACGGTGGGGATGCCCATCATGATTAACAACAGCGGCAATTTGGGTATCCCGCTCGCCCTATTGGCGTTTGGCAAAGAGGGTATGGCCGCAGCCGTTGTGTTGTTTCTGGTGTCTAACACCATCCATTTCATCATCGGCCCCTGGATCCTGGATCCTAAAGCACGCATCAGCGACGTCTGGAAGATTCCGATGATTCAGGCAGCCGCCCTTGGGCTTGTCTTCAACGTCATGCAGATTCACCTGTGGCAGCCCTTGATGTTTGCCATCCGCATGCTGGGTGATATATCGGTGCCACTTATGTTATTTGCCTTGGGCGTCCGTCTTTGTGACGTCAAGTTCTCTGAAAGCAAGGCCAGTCTTGTGGCAGCCGTGGTGCGCCCGCTAGCGGGTATGGGTACAGCAGCACTGGTTGGTTGGGCGTTGGGTCTTTCCGAGGCCTTTATTGCGCAGCTGATTTTGTTTGGCTCGTTGCCACCGGCAGTGCTGAACTATATGTTTGCCGAGCGCTACAACCAGGAACCACAAAAAGTGGCCTCAATTGTGATGATCGGAAACATCGCTGGCTTAATCTTTATTCCGCTTGCCTTACTCATCGTTCTACCGCGCTAAAGCTAGCGCGGTAGCGCAGCCTTTAAAACTTGATGACTTGTTCGCCCGCGTAAAGGCTTTCGATGGTTTCACGAGCGCGCACCAGATGCATCTTGTTACCATCGATCAGAATTTCTGCGGCACGTGGACGGGTGTTGTAGTTCGAACTCATCACCATGCCGTAGGCGCCCGCTGATAGCACTGCTAACAGGTCGCCCTGTTGTAGCGCCAATGGACGCGCCTGGCCGAGGAAGTCACCCGTTTCACAAACCGGGCCAACGATATCGTATGTGCGTGCTTCGCCGGTATGCGGTGTGACGGGCACGATGTCGTGCCAGGCTTCATAGAGTGCCGGGCGTGCCAGATCGTTCATCGCGGCATCGACAATGGCGAAATGTTTATCTTCGCCATGCTTCAGATATTCCACCTTGGTCAGGAGTACGCCAGCATTGCCTACCAGGCGACGACCCGGTTCCAGCAGAACGCGTAGACCACGACCCTGTAGTCGGTCGAGTAACGGCCGCAGATAGTCCGCAACAACCGGTTCAGTTTGGCCTTCGTGATAGTAGATGCCGAGGCCGCCACCCAGGTCGATGTGGTGCAGGTGAATGCCTTCGCTCTTCAGTGTATCGACGAGCGGCAGAATGCGTTCCAGTGCTTCAACAAAAGGCGAAGGATCAAGCAATTGCGAGCCGATGTGGCAGTCAATACCGGTTACTTCAATGCTCGGTAAAGATGCCGCATAGCGATACAGCGCGAGTGCATCGGTGATCGGGACGCCAAATTTATTTTCTTTGAGGCCCGTTGAAATATACGGGTGTGTTTTAGCATCCACATCCGGATTTACGCGCAGGCTGATCGGTGCGCGCTTGCCGATACGAGCGGCAACGGTTGATAGTCGATCTAGTTCGCTGGCCGATTCGACGTTGAAACAGAGGATACCGGCATTCAGTGCGGCGATCATTTCATCTTCGGTTTTGCCAACACCCGAGAAAACGACTTTCTGTGGGTTGCCACCGGCTGCGATCACACGTGCCAGTTCGCCGCCAGAGACGATATCAAACCCCGAACCGAGTTGTGCAAATAGGCTGAGCACCCCGAGGTTACTATTTGATTTAACCGCAAAGCAGACCAGACCCTCCTGGCCAGCAGGGTGGGCGGCGAGGGTGTCGGCAAATGCGTTATACGCATCAGTCAGTGCGGCGCGGGAATAAACATAGGCCGGTGTACCGAAGGTGTCGGCGATATCCGTCAGGCTGCAATTCTCGAAATGCAGATGCTGGTCACGGTCATTCAGGTGGCGGCTGTGCGGAAATTGGCGTTGCGACATAGTCAGGCAGTCTGGAGAAATCAGAAGGAGTCAGACAGCATGGCAGCAGGGGATGCCGTGCTGGGGTTGTAGAGCGCTTCGGCCGGAATGGTCTGTTGTTGCGCCTGGATCTTCAGGGCGTCTTCGGAGCCTGCCGGTGGCTTTGCGTTGGGCAGCTGGTTGGGCGCCAGATAAAGCCCGCCCTTGATGCCGCAGGCAGAAAGCAATAGCGCCACCAGCAGCCCGCTGGCCAGGTGACGAAAACGACAGTAAGTGGGCTGATTACGCATGGCGTGATGGTATCACGCAGGGGCAGAACAACCCGTTAGAATGACCGCTTGTGTAACCGGATACCACCTATCAATCATGGACGAAAAAGAGTTTGCTGAACGGTCGCGCCAGGCTTTGGCACGCATTGAGAGCGCCATCGAGCAGGCAGCAGACGATGGTGCGGATATCGACTTTGAAATGCAGAGTGGCATTCTCGAGATCGAATGCGCTGATGGCAGCAAGATCATCGTCAGCCCGCATATGATTGCCCAGGAAATCTGGGTGGCCGCACGCTCTGGCGGCTTCCATTTCCGGGATGATGGCCAGTCAGGCTGGGTTGATACGCGTACGGGCGAAACACTTGATCAGCGCTTGACCGAGATTCTTAAACAGCAAGGCCAGGTAGCTGTAAATCTTAGCTGAACCTGGCCTCTGGGTTACCGCAGGATCGAATGGGTTAATCGACGGGCTTGGCACCTGAATCAGCGGGTTCTGGCTCAATGCTTGCAGGAACATTGCCCTTAAAGAAGAACTCTTTGGCGGTGCCCCCCTTGCGGTTGCTGGTGACATCGACAGAAACCACATCGTCAGGTGCGGGCTGGGTGCCTTGAGGCACGCCCTGTAACGCGGTTTCCATAGTGCCGATCCAGATTGGCAGAGCCGCTTGTCCACCGGTTTCTCCGTTGCCCAGATTGCGCGGCTGGTCAAAGCCCATCCAGGCGCAGCCCGCAATGGTGAGTTGATAGCCACAGAACCAGGCATCGACGTGCTCATTGGTGGTCCCGGTTTTGCCGGCGAGATCCGTACGCTTCAATTGAGCAGATGCCTTGGCCGCCGTGCCGTAAATGGTGACGTCACGCAGCATGCTATCCATCACGAACGCATTGCGCGCTTCGATGACGCGGGGCGCCGTATCACCCGCAATCACGGGTTGAGCCTGTGCCAGGACTGTACCTTTTTCATCGCGAATTTCCTGAACAACGTAGGGGTTCACTAGGTACCCGCCGTTGGCAAACACCGCGTAAGCACGTGCCATTTGCCATGGGGTCACCGAACCGGCACCGAGTGCCATCGTCAGATAGGGTGGGTGCTTCTCGGCATCAAAGCCGAAGCGGGTGACATATTCCTGGGCGTACTTAACACCGGAAGCCTGCAGAATACGGATCGATACCATGTTCTTGGATTTTGCCAAGGCGGTACGCAAACGCATCGGGCCTTCATATTTGCCATCGTAATTCTTTGGCGTCCACGCGGTAGAGCCCGTTTCAGCGGAGCCTATTGTGATCGGGCTATCTTCTACGATGCTGGCTGGGGTAAAGCCTTTTTCCAGCGCTGCCGAGTAGATAAATGGTTTGAATGATGAACCTGGTTGACGCCATGCCTGGGTAATGTGGTTGTATTTGTTCAGTGTGTAATCAAAGCCACCGACCAGTGCCAGTACGGCACCGTCTTTCGGCGCCATGGCCACGAAGCCAGCCTGAACTTCGGGCAACTGACTTAGTTGCCACACACCTTTGTCATCTTTGATCACGCGGACAACAGCACCCTGACGCAGGCGCTTATTGGCCGGTGCCTTATCGCTCATCATGGATTGCGCAATCTTAATCTGGTCGCCCGTAAGAATCATCGGGTCGCCACCGCGTACCGCTAGGCGAATCTTCTGCGGGTCCAGCGCCAGAATGACCGCTGGTTTCAGCAGATCTGAATCGGCATAGTTCGACAGCAGATCATCAACATCGTCATCTTCGTTCTTGAGTTTGGAAAGATCGACGAAGCCCTCGGCGCCGCGGTAGCCATGACGTTTGTCATAGGCCAATACGGCATTGCGCATGGATTTATAGGCAGCTTCCTGGTCTGCCTTTTTGAGTGTGGTGATCACTGTCAGGCCGCGGGTGTAGATATCCTGCGGAAACAGTTCATTGGTCATCTGACGCGCCATTTCGGCGACATAGTCAGCATGAACGGCAAATTCATTGGCATGGCGCTTAACGTTCAGTGGTTCGTTCAGCGCGGCTTCGTATTGGGCATCGCTCAGATACTTCAGATCATGCATGCGACGCAGAACATATTGTTGACGGATCTTGGCGCGCTTCGGGTTCACAACCGGGTTGTAGGCCGAAGGTGCTTTGGGCAAACCCGCCAGCATGGCGGCTTCGCCTGGCGTCAGCTGGTCTAGTGATTTGCCGTAGTAGATTTGCGCCGCAGAAGCAAAGCCATAGGAACGTTGACCCAGATAAATCTGGTTGATATACGGCTCGAGAATCTGATCTTTGGTGAGGTTCTTTTCAATTTTCAGCGCCAGCAGTACTTCGTACAGCTTGCGGGTCACCGTTTTTTCAGATGACAAGAAGAAGTTGCGTGCGACCTGCATGGTGATAGTAGAGGCGCCTTGTTTCTTGCCACCGGAT
>JBPCSW010000054.1:0-3687 GCA_051006675.1 Fluviibacter sp. | reverse complement strand
CCTTGATACGTGTTGTACCGGTGGCGTACAGAATGCCGAGATGCGCAGGCGTTAAACGCGTGCCAGCCGTGATCAGTGTTTGTCCTGTCGTGAAATCCTCTCCAGCAAAACGCACATTGTCGTGTAACGGCACTGGCGCGGTCAGAAGGATCTGTGTCACATGTCCCTGTACATCACACACTGTTGTGACGTTTTCAATCGGGATCACCGCATCGGCATTCAATGGCATGGCTGCACCGGTCATTATCTCGACGGTGTGTCCTGCCTGGTTGCTGCCGGCAGCATCACCGGCTGCCTGGGCGCGTAGTACGGGGAGGGTCAGTGGTGTTTCAGTGCTTGCGGTGACAGTGTCCTCGGCTCGTAGGGCAAAACCATCCATACTGGAGTTGTCGAAGCGAGGGAGGGCGAAAGGCGCGACAAAATCTTCAGCCAGCACCCGGTTCAGGGCCTGGTGCGTGGCTATAGTCATGGTCTCCGGCGCGCTTGCTGCACGTCGAATTACGTTCAAGGCATCGAGGTAGGCGATCATGAACGGATGTCCTGAATAATGGTCAGCAGGTGCTTCATCAGGGGTCCGAGTACATCCAGCCCCTCCTTGACGGCTTTGGGGCTTCCGGGGAGGGTGACAATCAGGACGTTGCCCAGTGTGGCACCAATAGATCTGCTACTCCAGCTTAACGGCGTGAATGCCGCGCCAGACGCGCGCAGTAACTCGCCGATGCCCGGAATCAGTTTGTCAGCGATGGCCGCCACAGCCTCTGGCGTACTATCCCGACCGGAGACACCGGTGCCCCCGGAGGTGATGATGAGGCGAGTGTCACCGGTTGCCTTGATGGCTTTGATCTTTGCCTGTAGTTCAGCAGGTTCGTCAGGAATGACAGAGACCGCGCTAACGTCGGCACCCATGGTGGTAAGGAGGTCACGCGCCACGGGGCCTGAATTGTCTTCATAGACGCCACTGGATGCGCGGTCACTCAGGACGATGACTTCTGCTGTGATTCCGGTGAGAGAAGGTTTCACAGGGGGGCGGACGAGTTCAATAACCCAGTCCGGGATTAATCCGGCTTCCGGGTTGAGCCAGCAACCCGATTTCCCACCGACTTTGGCCAATAAACGGATATCCGAGATACAGAGATCTGGCTCCACCATTTTGGTGAGATCCCAGACAGTGAGTAGGGCTGCATTAACACCAGCTAGTGCTTCCATCTCGACGCCAGTTTTGGCACAGGTACGGGCAGTACAGTACACACGAACAGTTGCCTGAGTTTCATCCAGTTCGGTTGTGACGCGTACGTGATCCAGACCCATCGGGTGGCAGAGCGGCATCAGTTGGCTGGCGTTCTTGGCACCCTGAATACCGGCAATTTCCGCCAACATCAAGACATCACCTTTGGGCAGTTGTCGGTCACGAATCAGTGCAAATGCCGAAGCGCCAACATGAATAACACCCGTGGCAACAGCAATACGGTTGGTCGGCTGTTTGCCACCAACATCAATCATGGAGAAGGTTTGGATCATAGGGCTTAGCCGCCCAGCGCAGACAGGTTCTTAGTGGCGCCGGACTGATGAAAGTGCAAAAGATGAGTTGATGCTTTTTGCTGCAAAAGCGATGTGACAGTACGTTGCAGTTCGTTTTTTTGATCAGCAGATTTCAGCAGGTGGCGTAGATTATGGCCACCATCGCCAAACAGGCAGAGACGCAGGTCGCCGCGCGCAGTCACACGGAGCCGGTTGCAGGTCTGGCAGAAATCTTTGGCATACGGCGCAATGATGCCGATTTTGCCGGCATAAGCCGGATGGCTGAATTCCTGGGCGGGTCCAGCTGCCACCGCACGCGCCACGGGCTGCCAGCCACGGGCTTTGAGGGCGTCGATAATGGTGCTGGCGCACAGGTGGTGCTTTTCAAAGTAGGCCGCATTATCACCGGTTTCCATCAACTCGATGAAACGAAGCGAGATCTGACGGTCTCTGACAAAATCCAGAAAGCGATCCAGTTCGTGATGGTTGAGATCTTTCAGCAACACGGTGTTGATCTTGATATCGTCAAAGCCAGCAGCTTCAGCGGCATCAACGCCTTTCAGCACCTGTGGCAGATGATCCATGCCCGTAATGCGCTGGAAATTGTCAGGATCCAGCGAGTCAATACTGATGTTGATGGCACTGATCCCGGCGTCACGCCAAAGCTGTGCGTGCTTGGCTAGTTGATACCCGTTGGTCGTCGTTGCTACCTTGCGGATGCCGGGGATGGCAGAAACGGTGGCGGCGATTTGGGCAAAGTCTTTGCGGACAGTGGGTTCGCCGCCGGTCAGGCGTATTTTCCACAAACCCAGTTCGGCAAAACCGGTAACCAGATGACGGATCTCATCGACATCCAGAAAACGGCGGGGCGCTTCTTCTACGTAACCATTCGGCAAGCAATAGCTGCACCGGTAATTGCACACGTC
Source organism: Fluviibacter sp. (assembly GCA_051006675.1). Taxonomy (GTDB): domain Bacteria; phylum Pseudomonadota; class Gammaproteobacteria; order Burkholderiales; family Rhodocyclaceae; genus Fluviibacter. The sequence goes on along the minus strand of JBPCSW010000054.1, from coordinate 1,243 downwards.
TGTAATAGACAGGCGCAAGTACTGGAATGAGCGGCCGTTGGCGTCTAGGATCATGGGCGTGGTTTGAATGGGGGATCGATGCAGAATGAATCAAACGCCGGGCATGCCGTACTTGCGGAACCAGGCAATACCCAGTTCCCAGGCTTTTTCGGCAGCCGCTTTGTTGTAGTTGGCGCGATAATCCGAATTGAAGGCGTGCCCCACACCCGGTAGTACAACAATTTCCGACCCGCTGCCGGACTTTTTAAGTTCTGCTTGCATTCGCGCGACCGATTCCAGACTGATGCTGGTGTCTTTTTCAGCATAGAGGCCAAGTACCGGTACTTTGAGCTCCGAACCGAAGTCGATTGGGTCCAGTGGACGCTCATCCGAGACCATGCCCTCGACGCGGCCGTAATAGGCAAGACCAGCCGTCAGCTTGGGGTTATGGTAAGCGTATTCCCAGACCGCACGGCCACCCCAGCAATAACCGACCGCGCCCACCAGAGACTTATGGCCCTGCAGGGATTTGCGGGCGAAGGCCAGTGTGGCATCCAGATCGGCGTTGACTTGATCGTCCGGGACTTTGGAAATCACTTCATTGAAAATCGTGACGACTTCCGTATGTTTCGTGACATCGCCCTGGCGCACAAAAAGCTCGGGTGCCACTGCCAGATAGCCAGCCTTGGCGTAGCGACGGCAGATATCCTGAATGTGCTCATGGACACCAAAGGCCTCATGAATCACCAGTACTACTGGGTAGCGTCCTGCTTTTGCCGGACGGGCGTAGTAACCGGGAATCTTGCCCGTAGGGGTAGGGATCTCGATAGCGCCTGCTGTCAGGCCTGCCGTGTCGGTCCGGATAATATTGTCTTGCACCGGAGAGGCCGCTAAGGCATAACCTGTCGTCAGCATACCCAGAATAAAGGTGCGACGTGACAATGGTGTTGGCTTCTCCATGGGGTGTCCTTTCAGCCGGGTTGTTTTTTAAATAACCAGCGATCAACAACAATATCGGTCATAACGGCACCTAGCCAGATTGACCACAAGGTTAGCCAGGCAGTCACCGCAAAAACAGAGGCACCAGAGACGCCTGCGCCGATCGCGCAACCGCCAGCCAGAATGGCACCAAACCCCATGAAACAGCCACCAATCATGTAGCGGATCATCGTCTGCGGGTCATGAAAGCCTTCGAGCTTGAATGTACGGCTGGTAATCGACGCGGCCATTGAACCGAGCAAAACACCCGGAATAAGCCCCAGGT
>JBPCSW010000053.1:0-5019 GCA_051006675.1 Fluviibacter sp. | reverse complement strand
GCACCGCCGCCCTCTGTCAACAATAGTTGTTGTGTTCCAGACATATTAGGTCACATTCCCAGAAACGACACACAAAGTGCCAGAGATAAACAACACAGTACACACACCAGCAGCCGCCAAGGTCATGGTTGCTTTATCTGTTGCAGTACCCGCAATATAAGCTGTCGTGATTGAGCAAGTAATCGTGATAGTGCTTGAGTTGGTGTTGTAGATTGAAACTACATCACCATTTGCAAACGTAGCATCAGGGATTGTGATTGAGCCACTTGCACCAACGCCAACATACTTACCAACATCGGTAGTCGCCAACGTGTAAGAAGTTGTTTTATCTGAGCCTGTTTGTGGGATTTTCTTAAATCCAACAGAGTTTGTGCCATCAGCGGTACAGCTTGACAGGTTGCCACTTGATGGAGTTCCCAAAACTGGCGTTGTCAGCGTTGGGCTTGTCAGCGTCTTATTTGTCAGCGTGTCCGTAGTATCACGGGCAACCAACGTATCGCTTGCAGCAGGAACGTTCAGGTTGTAAGTGGATGCGGTATTAGCACCGACCAGATTGGTCTGACCGCCTAAAGCTGCTTGAAAAACTAATTGACCCATGATGTTTCCTTACGGTGCAATGATTAGCTGTGAAGCGGTCAACGCTCCTGTGCTTGGATTGTATTTAAGTTTGGTGGAACTTACATACTCGGTTGTTAAGTTGCCTGTTGTTTGGTTTGCAAACAGCAAATATCGAGTGGCGTTTGTCGTTGTGTCATCTGTGACTGTGGCATAAGCCGCTGGAGTAGCCCAAACAGCAGGTGAACCAGCACCAGCAGAAGTCAGGACTTGCCCACTTGTCCCCACAGAGCCATTAGCCGAAACTGTAGAGCTTGCAGCCAAGGTGGTAAACGAACCAGCCGCAGCGGTTGTTCCACCAATTGCCATGTTGTTGATCGTGCCAGCCGTAGCAGGATTGACCGTTAACGTTCCTGTGCCTGTTGGAGCAATTGAAATATTGGCATTGGAAGGGTTCATGTTGAACGCGCCATCTAATGTCAAATTAGTACCGCCACCGCCACCCCATTGCAAAACAGATGTGCCACCAGAAGTTCTTAAAGCGCCACCAGCAGATGATGAAGCATCGTAGTAAGTGCCTGAAAACTTTGTTGTAGCCGTTACTGTTGTGCCAGTAATTGCATTTGCAGCAGTTCCACCAATAGAAGGCGGCGAAGACAAATCAAGCGCACCACCAAGGGTTAAATTGCCTGAAGTGGTCACAGTACCCGACAAGGTAATACCTGAGACCGTACCTGTGCCGCCAACGGATGTAACCGTTCCCGTAGTAGGCGTAGCCCATGAAGGCACACCAAGGGCCAAAGTCAAAACTTGACCATTTGTTCCCGCAGACAAGAAAGTTGTTGTATTTGCGCCTGTTTGATAAGGAACCGAGCCAGAAGCCCCGCCAGCGATGTTTGTGGCCTTTGTAGCCGTTGTCGCAGTAGCAGCATTACCACCAATCGACAAACCGCTTGCTGTTCCTGACAGATTAGTGCCAGGGCCGCTAAAATCGCTTGTCGCCGTGATCGTTGTGCCAGTTACCGCAGCAGCCGTAGAGCCACCAATCGTAGTGCCGTTAATTGACCCGCCTGTAACAGTTACGTTATTGGCGTTTTGTGTTGACATTGTTCCCAAGCCTGTGACTTGAGTGTTGGCAATGCTAATCGTGGTGTTTGTGGCGCTAGTGATCTGACCTTGGGCATTTACAGCTACAACAGGAACGCTAGAGGCTGAACCATAAGTAGCAGCCGTAACGCCTGTGTTTGTGATGCTAAATTGTTGAGCAGCAAGAGTAAGACCTGTGCCAGCCGTATAGCTTGCAGCCACCGAGAAGTTAGACCAGTTAACCGCTGTCGTGCCTAATGTGCCGCCTTGTTGGGCAGTACAGTAAAACGCTTTGCCAGCCAAAGTGCTACCTTCTTCCACAAACAACATGGCTGAAATCAGATCATTCCATGAATTTGCGTCATCAGAACGCGCCCAAGCGCCAGCCGCAGAGATATAAATGCCGTTTTCTTCAGCAGCAGTTTGGTTTTTAACCAGAACCCGTGAGCCAGCAACAGCAGAGATTCCATCAAGCGTTTGAACGCCTGAAAGCGTAATGTTTGCCGTAGTAGCGCACAAAACAGGCTGTTTCCACGACAAGCCAGCAGCAAAATACTCAAGATATTGCTTGTTTACAACGTCAGTAGTACCAACTGGAGCTGTTGCCACAGTAGCAGTCGTAAAAGCCGCGCTAGAGGGCGTTGTAGCCCCAATAGTCGTGCTATTTATTGTGCTGTTAGTGATATTCAGACCCGATTGAGCAGGGTCTACAGAGGCGTAAAACGGCTGACCCTGACCAATAAACGTTTGAAAGTTATTCTGAGCGTCAAACAACGCCTGAACAGGAAGAATGTTTTGCTCAACCGATGTTGATGGGTCAGACATAAGACCTCACAAAATTAGATCGTTACTGGAGTGACGTAAACGATTGAAGGGCCAGCAGCCGAGCCAATCATTGTCAAAGAGCAAGGTGTTGTAGGCACAGCAAACAAAATAGGCATATTCATTGTTGGTGGCAAAACATAGTCACCAGTAGTAGAACCGCTTACTGGCAAAACTGCCGCAGTACCACTTTGAGAGAATTTGATAGCAACAGAAGTTGAGCCTGTGTTCAACAACGAAACAAAGTTGTTTTGATCGTTTGATGCGTTATTGATTGTTACAGCAGAAGTGGCGGTAGCGCCAACTGAAACGGCTGTTGTCACACCAACAGAGCGAATGGGTGAAGAAGTAACTGCCATAGAGTTCCTTTGCAAAGAATGGGCGAATTTTAGCCTATATCAACGATTCCGTAGATAGTTTCCTAGGTGGCCTTCAAATATTTTGTTGCCAATATGCCCCATTTTGATTTCAGGGTCAACCCAAACCTCACCGCCAATCTTTCTCCAGCGGATGCAAAAACTGTAGTCCTCACCCCATTTGTAACCATCCTCAAAAACATGGTCAAACAATGGATAAAACTGCTTGTCTCTTTCAGCCGTGTAAAAGTGACGGGTAGGGTATTCCATAATCATCTTTTCTATGCAGCTACGGCTTATCTTTAAAAACCCTGTAGGCACAGATTTCACCTCTAACAATCCCGTCTTGGGGTCTGCCCAAAGTTCAGGTTTATCAAGGAAATGAAGCATATATTTGATTGGTTCTGCGCGTGTTGGGTAAATTCCAGCCACTACATCAACAGGATGGTCTATCAATCGAAGCAGAGCACCAGATTCCCAAGTCACATCAGAATCAATAAAAATCAATTGGTCGCAGTCAGAGTGCCAAAACTTAGTGGCAATAAGGCCACGGCAATCAGCAATCAAGGCGTTTCCAATATCGTCAACCAAAGTGAACCTGTCTCCCCTTTTGACCAGCTCAATCGTGTCGTTTATTAACGAGCGCATCGTTGCCATGTGTACCGTTCCCGTATAAGCAGGAATGGCAATCATTATGTGTTTCACTTTTTTCCTTCTAAAAAAAGAACGCCCCCTGATTTTACTCAGAGGGCGAAACCAAACGGCAACTGAAAAATTAAGCTGTTAAGCCAACATTCTTCAGCGCAGTAATAATAGCATTGACAGCGGCAACTGTCTCAGCCGTTGTGGGAGTTGTAGCCAATGAGGTAATAGCGCCAGCTTGAACAACTGGTGTAGTACCGTAAAAGCCAACTTTACCGCCGCTAGAAGCGATCAAAGAACCGTCTGCTGCGTTGCCGTTTAACAGGTAAACGGCGGTTTGGGTGGATGCTGGTCCTGGATTAGACATTTTCAAATTCCTTAAAAAAAGTTACGAATAGGGGAGATTTCTCTCCCCCATCAGAATTAACCTGCAACGCGGCAAGCCAATTCAGGGTACAGAGGTGCCCAACCGTACAACACATCCAAACGAGTTGGGATGCTATCGTTGTTGATTGTGTACTGACGTACCACACGCATAGACAAGCCAATGTCCTTATCGCTTGCGCGACCAGCGAAATGCACACCTTCTGGCAATTCCAGATCGGCTACTGCCAATGTGAAAGCATTTTTGTGCATCAAGATGTTTTGTGGGGACACAGTACCAGCATGATCGAAATAGGTCATGGCGGCAGTTGCGCTTGGCGATGGGATAGACACGTTTTGGAACTGACCACCAGAGATAATCGCTGGAGACACAGTTACAGAAGTACCGTTGATTGCCTTAATCACGAAGTTACGGAGCTTGTTAGAACCGTAGGCTTGGCGGTTTTGTGGGTTGACAGCGTACACGCCAGCAATTTGGAATGTGTCGCCAACGTTAGGAGTAACAGTACCAGACTTAGTGATAGTGATGGTAGATGTTGAAGCCCAACCAGTTGTCAAGATACCTGTGTTGCTAGAAGTAGTGTCAGCAGTAGAAGTACCAGCGAAAGAACCAAATGTTTGGCTCACAACGTTCTGATCCATCTTCCAGTTCATACCGCCAGAATCACGGCCCATCAAACCTTTACGGTATTGAGCGCCAATCGCTTCTTGAGGAACGAACAAACCCTTCAAGCTGTTCACGATAACGGCAGAAGTGAAAGGTTCCACAGTCATAGAACGGCGACCATCACGGGGTGCGCCTTCAGCGTCAAGGTAAGCGCCAGCGGTCAGATAAGTAATCAGATCGCTAGGAGGTGTACCAGCAGTACCAACGATGTTAGCTGTGTTCAAAGCAGCCATAGACAAACCGTCACGGTCAATCTTGTTGGCGATAGCAGCGATAGCTGGCTTCAAAACACGGTCGCTGAACATATCCAAGCTCAAGGCCAAGTCTTGAGTCGTGAACTGTGTGTCAACGTGGAACTGTGTAGACAAGGTAACGGGCACGCTAGTTTCGTTGAAATCTTCAACGTTCAAAGCGGGGCCAGTAGTACCGATGAAACGACCAGGGCGGCGAACGTTCACGGTGTTACCGATCTTCGCACCGACCACAGCGAACTGGTCATCATAGTTG
>JBPCSW010000052.1:0-2825 GCA_051006675.1 Fluviibacter sp. | reverse complement strand
GGTGTTTAAGACCTTATTTATGATTGGGCAGGTCACAGGGGTCCAAGGGACCGCCCCCCCCCCCCCCCCTAGTGACCTGACATTAAATGCAAGGGAAAGGGAGGCATGTGCAGTTTGAAAGGACTGTTGGCCTTGGAAATAATAATACACCTTATTTCCATATTTTCATAAAAAAAAAAAAGCAACACAGACACTTGACTTTTGGATATTTCAGTGGCAATTGTGTTTATTGGGACCTTGCCTACCTATGGACCTATTTATGGGCCATACATGCTGCCCTACTATGTAATATGAGTGAAAAAGGATGAACCACAAACTTTTGGTGAGTCGACAAAATATTATGGGGTTCTAAACCTTATTTGGTGTTTAAGACCTTATTTATGATTGGGCAGGTCACAGGGGTCCAAGGGACCCACCTCTAGTGACCAGACATTAAATGCAAGGGAAAGGGAGGTATGTGCAGTTTGAAAGGACTATTGGCCTTGGAATAATAATACACCTTGTCCCTCAGCCTCTGCTAGCCTATATAGGGTCTCCTTCATCTGCCAGCCACTATCATCCTATAAGTGATTCCTGGTCTCTGTCAACCTCTGAAAGCCTGTGTCTGCTTATACAGTGTCTCCGGCACCTTCCAGCCTATATGGTGCCTCCTAGCTTCTTGCAGTCTCCGCCAGCCTCTGCCGGCTATATAGTGTCCCCTAGTATCTGCCAGCACCTGTCAGTATATACAATGCCTCCCAAACGTTGCCATTCTCTACCAGCTTATGTGGTTTGCCTCACAGCCTCTTCAAGAAAGTCAAATGCCCACTAGCATCTTACCATGATAGGAAAGCCCCCACCCGCCATATAGTGTCTCTCAAACTCTTCCATCCAATATAATGTCTCCCGGCCTCTGACGGCGTCCGCCAGCCTCCGCCAGCTTTTACAACTTGAACTAGCACCTGCCGATCTCTGCCAGCATATCCGGCGTTTCAGAGCCTATGTAGTCAACTGTCAGCACATACCGTGTTTCCCAATAACTGTCAACCTCTGTCACGCCCTGCCAGCGTATATAGCATCTCCAAGCCTCTGCAAGCCTATATGGTACACCTCGGCTTCCTGCAGCGGCTTCCAGCCTCTTCCAGCCGATATAGTGTCTCCTGGTCTCTGCTAGCATATACAATGTCCCTCAGCCTCTGCCAGCATTTGCCAGCCTCCGTCAGCCTCTAGCCTCTCTCAGCATGTAAGTGTCTGTCGACCTCTTTCAGCCTTTGTCATAGTACGCCAGAATGTATAGTGTCACCGGCCGACTGCCAGACACTGCCAGACTATGTAGTGTCTTCCGCAGCACCTGATAGCCTAGACTATATAGTGTCTCCCAGTCTCGACTAGCGTATATGCTTTCTACCAGACTTTGACCGCCTCCGCCAGCGTTAGCCAGTCTATAAAATGCCTGCCAGCCTTTGCAAGACTACGCCAGCCTGTAATATGAGTGAAAAAGGGATGAAGCACAAACATTTGGTGAGTCGACAAAATATTATGGGGTTCTAAACCTTATTTGGTGTCTAAGACCTTATTTATGATTGGGCAGGTCACAGGGGTCCAAGGGACCGCCCCCCTAGTGACCGGACATTAAATGTAAGGGAAAGGGAGGTATGTGCAGTTTGAAAGTACTGTTGGACTTGGAAATAATAATACACCTTGTCTCTCAGCCTCTGATAGCCTATATAGGGTCTCCTTCATCTGCCAGCCACTGCCATCCTATAAGTGATTCCTAGTCTCTGTCAACCTCTGAAAGCCTGTGTCTGCATATACAGTGTCTCCGGCATCCTCCAGCCTATATGGTGCCTCCTGGATTCTTGCAGCCTCCGCCAGCCTCTGCCGGCTATATAGGGTCCTATAGTATCTGCCAGCACCTGCCAGAATATACAATGTCTCACAAACACTGCCAGCCTCTACCAGCTTATGTAGAGTGCCTCACAGCCTCTTCAAGCCAGTCAAATGTCTACTAGCATTTTACCATAATAGACCAGCCCCCTCCCACCATATAGTGTCTCTTAAACTCTTCTATCCAATATAATGTCTCCCGGCATCTGACGGAGTCTGCCAACCTCGGCCAGCTTTACAACGTCACCTAGCACCTGTCGATCTCTGTAAGCATACCTAGTGTTTCACAGCCTATGTAGTTTACTATCAGCATATATAGTGTTTCCCAACAACTGTCAACCTCTGACAGGCTCTGCCAGAGTATATAGCATCTCCCAGCCTCTGAAATCCTATATGGCACACCTCGGCTTCCTGCAGCGACTTCCAGCCTCTGCCAGCCTATATAGTGTCTACTGGTCTCTGCTAGCATATACACTGTCCCTCAGCCTCTGCCAGCATCTGCCAGCCTCCGTCAGCCTACATAGTGTCCCCTAGCCCCTCTCAGCATGTAAAGTGTTACTCGGCCTCTTTCAGCCTTTGTCATACTACGCCAGAATCTATAGTGTCACCGGCCTCTGTGTCACCGCCGCTGCCACTCTCCCCTCCTCTGTCAACCATAAAGTGCATCTAGCCTCTTTCCAGCCTCCACCTTCTTCTGCCAAGAATATAACGTGTCTAACAGCCTCTGCCAGCCTACACAGTGCCTAAAGCAGAACATTGAGAGTCTTTGCCATTTTCTGATAGACTATTTAGTGTCTCCCAGCCTCGACCAGCATATATGCTTTCCGCCAGACTCTGACCGCCTCCGTCAGCTTTAGCCAGTCTATAAAATGTCTGCCAGACTTTTGCAAGCCTACGCCAGCCTGTAACATGAGTGAAAAAGGATGAACCACAAACTTTTGGTTAGCCGATAAAATATT
>JBPCSW010000051.1:0-3374 GCA_051006675.1 Fluviibacter sp. | reverse complement strand
GGATTGCTCTCGGTGGGTTTTTTGTTGGTTGCTTGCGTTAATTAAGCGCGGGCAGCCTTCAGTGCGGCGTTGAGCGTGGCGCTCGGACGCATAACAGCCTTGGTTTTATCGGAATCAGCCTTGTAGTAGCCGCCGATATCTACTGCTTTGCCTTGAACTGTCTTCATCTCGGCCACGATCTGGGCTTCGTTGTCAGTCAGTGCTTTGGCCAGAGGTTTGAACTGGTCAGCCAGTGCCTTGTCGGCAGTCTGGTTAGCCAGTTCCTGAGCCCAGAACATGGCCAGGTAGAACTGGCTGCCACGGTTGTCGAGTTCTCCGGTTTTTGGCGAGGGCGATTTGTTGTTGTCGAGCAGCTTGCCGGTTGCGGCATCCAGCGTCTTGGCCAGCAGCTTGGCACGTTCGTTGCCCGTTTTGAGGCCCAGATCTTCCAGAGACACAGCCAGTGCCAGGAACTCACCGAGTGAATCCCAGCGCAGGTGGTTCTCTTCGGTGAGCTGTTGTACGTGCTTCGGTGCCGAACCGCCGGCGCCTGTTTCGTACATGCCGCCGCCGGCCATGAGTGGCACGATCGATAGCATCTTGGCCGAGGTACCAAGTTCCATAATCGGGAACAGGTCGGTCAGGTAGTCGCGCAGGATGTTGCCGGTCACCGAGATGGTGTCCAGGCCACGGATAACGCGTTCCAGCGTATAACGCATAGCGCGAACCTGCGACAAGATCTGGATGTTCAGACCCTTGGTGTCGTGATCCTTCAGGTAGGTTTCAACCTTTTTGATCAGCTCGGCTTCGTGTGGACGATATGGGTCCAGCCAGAAGATTGCCGGGGTGTTGGAATTGCGGGCACGGGTAACGGCCAGTTTGACCCAGTCGCGGATTGGTTCATCCTTGACCTGACACATGCGCCAGATGTCGCCCTTCTCAACGTTCTGCGTCAGCAGAACTTCGCCGGTGTCGATGTCAACGATGTTGGCGATGCCATCTTCGGCGATTTCAAAGGTCTTGTCGTGTGAGCCGTATTCTTCTGCATTCTGGGCCATCAGGCCAACGTTCGGCACGGTACCCATGGTCTTCGGATCGAAGTTGCCATTGGTCTTACAGAAGTTGATCAGTTCCTGATAGATGCGGGCGAAGGTCGATTCCGGCATGACGCACTTGGCATCGTACTGTTTGCCATCGGCACCCCACATTTTGCCACCAGCGCGGATCATAGCTGGCATGGATGCATCAACGATGATGTCGTTAGGCGAGTGGAAATTGGTGATGCCCTTGGCCGAGTCGACCATGGCCAGCTCCGGACGGTGCTCGTGGCAGGCGTGAAGGTCACGGACGATTTCGTCACGCTTCGACTCTGGCAAGGTTTTGATCTTTTCGTACAGATCCACCATACCGTTGTTAACGTTGATGCCCAGCTCTTCAAACAGCTTGCCGTGTTTCTCGAAGGCTTCTTTGTAGTAGATCTTCACACAGTGACCAAACACGATCGGGTGCGAGACCTTCATCATGGTGGCCTTAACGTGCAGCGAGAAGAGGATGCCCGATTTGCGGCAATCTTCCATTTCTTCTTCGTAGAACTTGCACAGATCCTTCTTGCTCATGAACATCGAGTCGATGATTTCACCAGCCTTGAGGGCAACCTTTTCTTTGAGAACGGTGGCTTTACCGCCCTTGGCGATCAGTTCCATGCGGACGTTGCGTGCTTTGTCCAGTGTCATGGATTTTTCACCATGATAGAAGTCGCCGTTGTGCATGTGTGACACATGCGATTGCGACCACTGGTTCCATTTGCCCATCGAGTGTGGGTGTTTGCGGGCAAAGTTCTTAACTGCCAGTGGTGCACGGCGATCCGAGTTGCCTTCACGCAGTACGGGGTTCACAGCAGAGCCCAGACATTTGCCGTAACGAACGGCGATGGCCTTCTCTTCGGCAGTCTTCGGATCTTCTGGATAGTTAGGGATGGCATAACCCTTGGCTTGCAGTTCTTTAACGCAGGCTTTGAGCTGGGCAACCGAAGCACTAATGTTCGGCAGCTTGATGATGTTGGTGTCTGGTTCCAGCGTTAGCTTGCCCAGTTCTGCCAGTGTGTCTGGCACTTTTTGATCGTCTTTGAGGAATTCTGAAAACTCTGCCAGAACACGGGCGGAAACCGAGATGTCACTTTTGACGATGTCGATACCAGCAGGGGAAGTGAAGGTGCGGATGATTGGCAGAAAGGCACAGGTCGCGAGTAGCGGTGCTTCGTCCGTCAGCGTGTAAATAATCTTCGACTTCTTGTCAGCCATGGTGTCCCCTTGAATTCAAGTAGTTATAGAGGGCTCGTTATGCGAGCCACTTATTGCCGTCAGCTTAATTCGGCCAAGCTATGAGTATCCTCACCGACGGGGCTCTCGTCAATGCATCAGATCCTTAATCGTGCACTTTTTCAGCACTTTTTTAGGCGCCACAAAGACGTTATTTCTCTGGCACGCGCTTTGTGCAGTGCATCAGTCTGGTTGCGGGTTTTGGGGTGGTTGGGTTTGGCATCCATACGATCAATTACGATCAGCCCGCTATCATTAATCCAGCCCAGTAATTCTTCTCGGCTACGTAGTGCCAGATGTTCGGCGATATCTGAAATAATCAGCCAGGCTTCCCCTGTTGTGTTGAGTCTCGAAGCTACCCCAGCGAGGAACCCCCGCAGCATTTGAGAATTCGGGTCATATACGGCGGCTTCTACCGGGGAGGTGGGGGTGGCCGGTAGCCATGGCGGGTTGCAGATGATCAGGTCGGCTTTGTGCTCTGATTGCGGGAACAGATCTTCAGACTGGATTTGCGCCTGCTCCGAGAAACCCAGCTGCTCAATGTTTTCCTGAGCGCAGGCGATGGCACGCGGATCAAGGTCGGTACCGATGACCCGGGGGATGCCTCGTTTAGCCAGTAGGCAAGTGAGCACACCGGAGCCCGTGCCAATGTCAAAGGCCAGGTTACAGGGGTTTGGCAGAGGTGCTTTGGCGACCAGATCAACATATTCGCCGCGAACCGGGGAAAACACCCCGAAGTGCGGGTGGATGCGACCCTCCAGTGCTGGCACGAATGCGCCTTTTTTGCGCCATTCGTAAGCACTAATCAGCGCTAAGAGACCACGGAGGCTAATGACAGCATCACCGGCTTCCAGAGCTGCGGGGCCGAGACCTGCCGTGCAGGCTGCGACAACGTCTTGCCCACGGCGTAGGGGTATCCGGTAGTTAGCAGTGAGTGGGATAAGCAGATTGCCCAGAAGATTTGCTCGGCGGCCCTGGGCCTGGCGGTACCGACTAAAGAGTTCGCCTGCCGTTTCAGATTTAGGTGTATTGCTGTTGCGGGGTGGACGATCGACGAGTCTGACTAATGCCTGTAAG
>JBPCSW010000050.1:0-14380 GCA_051006675.1 Fluviibacter sp. | reverse complement strand
GATCAATGGTTACTGCGTTTGCCCATACTGGGCGGCTTATTCCAGAAAGCAGCGCTCGCCCGCTGGAGCCAGACGCTAGCCAGCCTGATTAGCGCTGGTATTCCGCTGCTCGACGCACTAGGGCCGGCAGGAGATACGGCAGGCAACCACTGCTTTATCGGTGCCTCCCGGAAAATCCGGCTGCAGTTACAACAGGGCGCCAGCCTGTCCGCAGCCATGCGGCAGCAATCAATTTTTAGCGCTTTACCTATACAGATGGTGTCCATCGGCGAAGAATCCGGATCGCTGGACGATATGCTCAGAAAAGTAGCAGACATCTACGAGCGCGAGGTCAACGAGCTTGTCAGCATGCTCAGCAGCCTCTTGGAACCCCTGATGATGGTCGTTCTAGGGCTCATTATCGGTAGCATGGTCGTCGCCATGTATCTACCGATATTCCAGCTGGGCAATGTGCTTTAAGATCACCTACAGAAATCGCTGCGAGTCCGCTATAATCAAGGGTTTGGAACCTATCTGCCGCATCGCGGCGAACGAATGAAACGCTACTTCATTACTGGCCTGCTGATCTGGGCGCCTCTGGGCATCACGCTCTGGGTTCTGTCGTTCATTCTCGGCATGATGGATCAATCGATCATGCTGTTGCCAAACGCATGGCAGCCCCGCGCTCTTGTAGGCTTCAACATCCCCGGTGTTGGTGCCGTAATGACGCTGCTCGTCGTTTTCATTACCGGACTCCTCACCGCCAATTTTATCGGCCAGCGCCTGGTTCGCTGGTGGGAAGCCCTATTGCATCGCATCCCTGTCGTTCGCTCTATCTATCAGAGCGTCAAACAGATTTCAGACACCGTCTTCTCCCCGTCGGGCCAGGCATTCCGCCAGGCAGTACTCGTTCAGTATCCACGGCAGGGCAGCTGGACTATCGGCTTTCTGACAGGCACCCCCGGTGGTGAAATCGCTGATCGCCTCGGCGACAATATGGTGAGCCTTTACGTGCCGACGACCCCGAATCCGACTTCCGGATTTTTTCTCATGGTGCCCAAAGCAGATGTGCTCGAACTCGACATGTCGGTTGAAGACGCTCTGAAGTACCTGATCTCCATGGGTGTTGTCGCACCGACCACCCTGCCCGTTAAAACACCAGAAACCATTTCTAGCCAAACCGCCGATACCTACGTTGGCGACTGATTTCCACTCTTGAAGAAAAGCAATACATCTCATGCGTACTCACTACTGTAGCGACCTCAATCCTTCGCTAAACGAACAGATCGTCACCCTGTGTGGCTGGGCACACCGTCGTCGTGACCATGGCGGCGTGATCTTTATCGATCTGCGCGACCGTACCGGTCTGGCCCAGGTGGTTTGCGATCCGGATCGTGCCGACATGTTTGCCATTGCCGAATCTGTGCGCGGTGAATTCTGTCTAAAAATTACCGGCAAAGTGCGCCCTCGCCCTGCGGGTACCGAAAACACGACGCTGGCTTCCGGTGGCATCGAAGTCTTGTGCCATGAAATTGAAGTACTCAACGCTTCCGTCACGCCGCCGTTCCAGGTCGATGAAGAACATCTGTCAGAAACCGTCCGCCTGACACATCGCGTGATCGATCTGCGTCGCCCGGCCATGCAAAAGAATCTGCAACTGCGCTATCGCGTTGCTCGGGCCTTCCGTCGCTACCTTGATGACAATGGTTTCATCGATATTGAAACGCCGATGCTGACGAAGTCGACACCGGAAGGCGCCCGTGACTATCTGGTGCCATCGCGCGTACATGATGGTCAGTTCTTCGCGCTGCCACAATCGCCACAGCTGTTCAAACAGCTATTGATGGTGGCTGGCTTCGATCGCTACTATCAGATCGTTAAATGCTTCCGTGACGAAGATCTGCGCGCAGATCGTCAACCCGAATTTACTCAGGTTGATATCGAAACGTCATTCCTCAGCGAAGAAGAGATCATGGGCCTGACGGAAGGTCTGATCCGCTACGTCTTCAAAGATGCGATGGACGTGGATCTACCAAACCCGTTCCCACGCATGTCGTATGCCGAAGCCATGGCACGTTTTGGTTCTGATAAGCCGGACATGCGCGTGACCCTGGAACTGACTGACGTGACCGATGCGGTTGCTGATGTGGCCTTTAAGGTATTCAGCGGCCCGGCCACCACCGGTGGTCGCGTCGCAGCCATGCGCATCCCGGGTGGCGCCAGCCTGACCCGTGGCGAGATCGGCGAATACACCAAATTTGTTGGCATCTACGGTGCCAAGGGTCTGGCCTACATCAAGGTTAACGATGCCTCGCAGCCGAACGAAACCGGTCTGCAATCACCCATCGTCAAGAACCTGAACGAAACGGCACTGAAGACCATTCTGGAACGCACCGGCGCCCAAAGCGGCGACCTGATCTTCTTTGGCGCCGACAAGACCAAGGTCGTCAACGATGCACTGGGTGCCCTACGCGTCAAGATTGGCCACGAAAAGAACTTCATGAACGGTACCGTCTGGGCGCCGATCTGGATCGTTGACTTCCCGATGTTCGAATACGACGAAGATGACAAGCGCTGGAACGCCTGCCACCACCCGTTTACCAGCCCGAAAGACGACCACATCGATCTGCTTGCCTCTGATCCGGGTAAATGTCTGGCCAAGGCGTATGACATTGCGCTGAATGGTTGGGAAATCGGTGGCGGTTCGGTCCGTATCCACCGTGCCGATGTGCAGGAAAAAGTATTCAGCGCGCTCGGCATTAACGAAGAAGAGCAGAAACTCAAGTTCGGCTTCCTGCTTGACGCACTGAAGTACGGTGCACCACCGCATGGCGGCCTGGCCTTTGGTCTGGATCGTATTGTGACGATGATGACCGGTGCCGAATCGATTCGTGACGTGATTGCCTTCCCGAAAACGCAGCGTGCCCAATGTCTACTGACCGATGCACCATCCCCTGTCGACGAAAAGCAACTGCGCGAGCTGCACATCCGTTTGCGTCAGCCCGTTGCTCAGCCGACGCCTGCTGACGCCAAAGCGCCAGCTTAACGCTCACCCCCTGCTGCGTCTGCTCACGTGAACCCAGCAGCTTTCGCCCGCCTACTCGTAGATTTCGAGCGGGCGGGCGTTTACCATCTCACGCCCGGTGGAATGGATGCGCTACCAGATGCCTGCACTCAAGCAGATCTTCATCTGATTCGGATCCCACTCAATGAAACACCCAAAATGGCCGAGGCGTTGTCGATACTGACTAAATCAACGCAGTGTCCGGCTCGTGAAGGGGCTCACCTCGATGATCTGGCTGAAATGCTCAGTGACTTTTCCTGGCTTCCCGCAAGCGGCTATGTCTTACTCGTCGAAGATGCCGACAATCTAATCGCCTCGGAACCCACCGGTGTTCAGAAGCTGCTGGAATCGTTTCAGGCGGCCAACCATCACTGGCAAGCACAGGAAGTGCCTTTCTGGGCTTTTATAGGACTACGCGGCGATGGCATAGCCCTGTTGCCGATGATTGGCTAACCGAGTGGCTACCGTTTTCAAGCGCCCCGAATCTGTACTGGTGGTGATTTACACCCCTGATTTGCAGGTACTACTATTAGAGCGGGCCAAACACCCCGGCTACTGGCAATCGGTTACCGGAAGCCGCGAAGAGGCAGAATCCTTTATCGAGACCGCCTGCCGTGAAGTTGCCGAGGAAACAGGGTTGCAGATCAACGCGTCAGCGCTTCAGATCTGGCCCAGTGAAAATGTGTACGAAATCATGCAGGAATGGCGGCACCGCTACGCACCAGAAGTCACCCATAATCGTGAACGGGTTTTTTCACTTTGCCTGCCCAGCACCTGCGATATCAAACTATCTCCGACAGAGCACCGCGCATGGCGCTGGGCGCCTGCACAGGAGGCTGCAGACGCCTGCTTTTCGGCCAGCAATCGTGACGCCATTCTTGCGATCATCCACAAATCTTCCTGATACGGCTTTGCGATCACAGTCTTGCTCGCTACAATCGCCGGCATTCCCTAACCATCTCTGACCGACGGAAAAATCATGACCATCGCTCAACCGCACGAAAACATTGCACTCGAAGCCAAGGTTCTTGCCGAGGCATTACCTTATCTGAAGCGTTTCCATGGCAAGACGATCGTCGTGAAGTATGGCGGCAATGCCATGACAGAAGAACGCCTCAAGCAATCTTTTGCCAACGATGTGGTGCTGCTCAAGCTGGTTGGTCTGAACCCGGTGGTGGTTCATGGTGGCGGCCCACAAATCGAACAGATGCTCACCCAGGTTGGCAAGAAGGGGGAGTTCATTCAGGGTATGCGTGTCACCGACGCGGAAACCATGCGCATCGTGGAAATGGTGCTCGGCGGCGAGGTTAACAAGGATATTGTTGGCCTGATCAATCAGAACGGCGGCAAGGCAGTCGGTCTCACCGGCAAGGACGCAGGGCTTATCCGCGCCAAGAAGCTAATGCTACCGAAACATGGCAACCCGACTGAGCTGCTGGACATCGGCCTAGTGGGCGATATTCAGCAAATCGATCCTTCGATCGTTCATCACCTGGTGTCTGGAGCTTTCATTCCAGTCATTGCACCGATCGGTTATGGCCCCGATGGCGAAACCTACAACATCAACGCAGATGTCGTCGCTGGCAAAATGGCCGAAATCCTCGGTGCAGAAAAGCTGGTGCTGCTCACCAACACACCGGGCGTGCTCGACAAAGACGGCAACCTGCTCACAGGTCTAACGCCACGGGATATCGACGACATGGTGGCCGACGGCACCTTATCTGGTGGCATGCTGCCAAAAATTTCATCGGCGCTGGATGCTGCCCGCAATGGCGTGAAGGGTGTGCATATCATTGATGGCCGCGTCCCTCACGCGCTTCTGCTGGAGATTCTTACCCAGCACGGCGTAGGCACCATGATCAAATCTGCCTGAGCAGCCCATGGCTAGAGCCCCGGTGTGGGTGTTCGATCTTGATGACACCCTTCACCATGCAACACCGCATATTTTCCCGCACATCAATCGGGCAATGACTGCGTATATCGAGCGGCATCTGTCGCTCGATTACGCCGAAGCGACAGCGCTGCGTCAGCATTATTGGCAACGTTACGGAGCGACCTTACTCGGATTGATTCGTCACCATGGCATCGACCCGAATCACTTCCTGGCCGAAACCCACAATTTCGAAAACCTCGGCTCACTGATCATTACCGCACCTGCATTGGCGCATACGTTAAAGCAGTTGCCTGGCCGGCGCATTATCTTCTCTAATGCCCCACGGGTTTATACGCACGATGTTTTAGCGCAGACAGGCCTATTGCCATTGTTCGATGCAGTCTATACGGTCGAGTCATTCGGGTTTCAACCCAAACCACTACGTAGCGGATTTTTGAAGCTGCTACGCAAAGAACGAATCCGCCCTAATCAGGCCATCATGATTGAAGACAGCCTGCCCAATCTGGTGATGGCAAAACGGCTTGGCATGCACACGTTGTGGGTAACGCGATCCCTGCGCAATAGCCCGTGGGTAGACCACAAGCTGCGCAGCATCACGGACCTACGTCACTTGGTTGACTGGAGCCAACGCGCAACCTGTGGTGCAAAATAGGTAAGGATCATATCGGCGCCCGCACGCTTAAATCCGAGCATGCTTTCCATGACGACCTTCTGCTCGTCTAACCAGCCATTCTGTGCAGCCGCTTTAAGCATCGCATACTCCCCGCTCACCTGATAAACAGCGGTTGGCCGTGCAAATTCGTCTTTGATCCGGCGCACGATATCCAGGTACGGCATACCCGGTTTAATCATCACAATATCCGCACCCTCAGCCAGATCCAGCGCAACCTCATGCAGCGCCTCATTGGAATTGGCCGGATCCATCTGATACGTCATCTTATTGCTCTTACCCAGTTGCCCGGCAGAGCCGACTGCATCTCTGAACGGACCGTAAAAGGCAGAGGCATACTTGGCGCTATAAGCCATGATGCGGGTATTCACATGCCCTGCCGCTTCCAGTGCTGCACGAATGCGCCAGATGCGTCCATCCATCATGTCCGAAGGCGCCACCATATCAACGCCCGCTCCTGCCTGCATGACTGCTTGCTTGACCAGCATATCGAGGGTGACATCGTTCAGCACGTATCCATCGGCATCAATAATGCCATCCTGGCCATGAGATGTGTAAGGATCCAGAGCAACATCCGCAATCACTAGCAGTTCTGGGAATTTGTGCTTAATCGCCTTAATCACCCGTGGCACCAGACCATCCGGGTTGGCAGCTTCAGCACCATCGAGCGTTTTAAGCGACACATCAATCACAGGAAACAGCGCAATCGCCGGAATACCCAGCGCCACGAGCTCTTCCAGATGCGCCAGCAATGTGTCCGGCGAGTAGCGATTCACTCCGGGCATAGAGCCCACCGCCTCTACGAGGCCAGAGCCTTCACGAACAAAGACCGGGTAAATCAGGTCGTCAACGGTGAGATGGTGTTCGCGCACAAGACGACGCGTTGCTTCATCGGCGCGCACACGACGCGGGCGCACCAGAGGGAAAGATGAATTAGATGACATCGTTTTCTTCCACTTGAGATACCGCAGGCTGAACATCCTCACCTACGTCATTCGCTGAATTTTCGCACAAGCCAAGCCACTGTTTAAGCACCGTTGCCGCCTCAGCAACGCCCGCGCGTTTAAGACTGGAAAACAGTTGCACACTAACCGGACATCCCAGGTCCGCCAAATCCGCTTTTACCTGGCGCAAAGTTTTAGTTTGCTCCTGTCGGCTCAACTTATCCGCTTTAGAGAGCAGCACATGAACCGGCCGACCCGTTGGCGCAAACCATTCAAGCATCTGCCAATCCATCTCGGTCAACGGTCTGCGGCTGTCCATAATAACGACCAGCCCTTTGAGCTGTTCACGGGTCTGCAGATAAGGGCCCAACAATACATCCCATTGTTTACGTACATCTTCTGGCACCTTGGCAAATCCATAGCCCGGCAAATCCACGAAATACCGATCAGGAGCCACTGAAAAATAGTTCAAATGCTGTGTACGCCCTGGCGTCTTGGATACATAAGCCAGGCGAGTTTTTCCGGCCAGCGTATTAATGGCCGATGACTTACCGGCATTAGAACGCCCAACAAACGCCACCTCGGCGACGGCATCTCCCGGCGTATCGCGCAAGCGAGCGACTGTTGTGAGGAATTCCGTACGGGGAAACGGATGCGCGTGCCCGGGATTTTTGGGGGGCTGCGCCGCTAAACCCGCTGGTTTTTCAGTTCTTTTGGTCGAAACTGCCTTTTTTTTAGGCAAGGCTTTCGAGCCCGTTTTTGCAGGAGATTTCAAAGTTTGGGAATTAGACACAGTACGCCTCGTTCAGGTTGTATTAGAATAACAGCCTTAACCGACTAATTACCCTGCGGTTCTCAAGGAATCGCATTATTCCTACTAGGAGTGTGGACATGATTCGTGCTGTCGCATTCGCCCTGATGTGCTCCGTCAGTGCCCTGTCACTGGCTGCCGAGCCAGCGGCCCCTGCAGCAACCCCGGCTGCCGTTGATGCATCTGCCATTGCTAAAAATGTCTGTGCTGCCTGCCACGGCGTTGATGGCAACAGCAGCATTCCAGCCAACCCAAGTCTGGCTGGTCAGCATGCTTCCTACCTGCTCAAGCAGCTGAACAACTTCAAAGCCTCTGCAGATGGCAAACCTGCTCTACGTCAGAATGCTGTCATGAACGGCATGGCAGCACCGCTGTCAGAAGCCGAAATGAAGGCACTGGCTCAATATTTCTCGAAGCAAACGCTGAAACCAGATGTTGCCAAGGATGAAAAGCTTGTGACTGAAGGTCGCAAACTATGGCGCGCCGGTGACCTCAAGAAGGGTATCCCTGCCTGTGCCGGCTGCCACGGCGTTGCAGGTGCCGGTCTGCCAGCCCAGTATCCAACGCTTGCAGGTCAGCACCCTGACTATGTCATCACGCAGCTGAAACAGTTCCGTGAAGGCACCCGCGCTAACGATCCTGAAGGCGTGATGCGCACCATAGCCGCCAAGATGACGGATCCGCAAATGGCCGCTGTAGCAGAGTACGCTGCAGGTCTGCGTCAGTAATTCGGTCTTTGACCACGAGAAGGGCAGCCTAAGCGCTGCCTTTTTTATTGCCTTGCGTTTAGCGCTCGTTCAACAAGTCTAATTCAGCGCAATCAAACCCGGCAGCCAGTCTTGCAGCTTCATTCATAGGTGGCCTTGGTCTTGGTGCGCCATAGACATCAATCAGGGATTGATAGGTTTCAGACACAGGCAAGGCTTGCGCCTTACACAGTGTGCGAAACCAGAAATCTCCCAGAGCAACGTGCCGGACTTCGTCTCGTGCAATGACCGACAACGCACGCAGTGTAGGTTTGTCGCCAATGCCCTGAAAGGCTCTAAAAATCGGTGGCATCGCATCTAGACCACGCGCCTCCATTAAGCGAGGGACTAATGCCATCCGAGCCAGCACATCCCCCGTCGTCCGCTCGGCAAGATGCCACAGACCCGCATGCGCCGGCAAGTCACCATAAGCAACGCCCAGCGCTTGCAAGCGACTTTCGATCAGCTTGAAGTGGTAAGACTCTTCAATGGCCACGCCAACCCAATCCCTGACAAAGCGGCCGCCCTGATCTTTAAAACGCCAGGCCGCATCCAGCGCCAAATTAATGGCATTAAATTCAATGTGTGCAATTGCATGAAGCAACGCAGCGCGACCTGCTTTATCAGTCGCCTTACGAAAGGGTAACGACTCAGGAGGCACACAAACCAGCTGCGCCGGTCGACCGATGTCTGTGCAATCAGGCGCTACCCGCATCCCACCCGGCAACAACTCAGCCTCAGAGAGCGATAGGTAGACTGGGATCAAAGCATCTACCGCATGGCATTTAGATGCCGTACTGGAAGCCCGCCAGGCCGCTTCAAGTTGCCGGAAGATATCCCGCATTAACGGAGCGGTCGGTTAGGCTTAGGCATAAAGTTCACTACCGCACGGCCGTCTGCATGCTGCTTTGGCGCCATCTTCCAGGCGTGCCCCTGCACCAATTCAAACGTCAGGGTATAACGCCCCTCGCTATTTCGTGGCCACTGTGCAATTGCCTCATCCCAAAAACGTCTGGTAGTCAGTCCAGAAGGCACAAAGTGGGTTGCCACACATGAACCCATTTTTTTCAATTCACGCAGCGCCTGCCAAGGGTCCGCATAGGTCAGCGTCAGCGTTTCCATATCCATCACCGGATCAGAAAAACCGCCATTCACCAACATGTCACCCACGTCATGCATATCGGTAAACGACAGTGTTCGATCGATTCGTTCCGACGAGGCCACCATTTGCGTTGCTTGACGTAACTCTTTGAGCGTATCGGGCCCGAACAGGCTAAACATCAGCAAACCACCCACCCGTAAGACCCGGTTAAATTCTTGGATGGTTTCGGGCAGGTCGTCCAGCCAGTGCAAGGCCGCATTCGACCAGATGAAGTCGATACATTGCGTGGAAACCGGTAGCGCATTAAGGTCTGCGCCGACGCGCATGGATCTGGCGCCTCTACCCTGATTCAGCAATCGACGGAAAAATCCGCTTGCAGCCATATCTGAGCGGCGACCAGCACTCAGCAATGCATGGCTACTATCTACGCCGAGCCATTGAGCTTCAGGATAACGATGGCTAAGCATCGGGCGATCAGCACCGAGACCACAGCCCGCATCCAGAATCTGCCGAGGGGCAATGCGCAGCATTTCAAGACGCTCACCCATACGGCGAGACATTTCCCGGTAGAGAAAGTCACTCCCAGCAAACCCTGGCGCGGCACGATCAAAGGCAACGCGAATCCGATGACGCCGGAAACGGGGTGCCTCCCCCGTAGACATCAGATGCCTTTCAAACCCAACGTGGCAAACAGTTTCTGATCACGCGATGTGTCGGGATTACCCGTAGTGAGCAGCTGTTCGCCGTAAAAAATCGAATTGGCGCCCGCAAAGAAGCACAGTGCCTGCAACTCATCCGACATGTCCTGACGACCTGCCGACAGACGTACCCAGGAAGTAGGCATCGTGATGCGGGCAGCGGCAATCATGCGCACGAATTCAATACCATCTACCGGATCAACACCCGCCATCGGCGTACCGGGAATTGGCACTAGATTGTTAATCGGCACCGAATCAGGCACCGGATCCAGATTCGCCAGCTGCGCAATCAATGCCGCGCGATTTTTACGGTTTTCACCCATACCGACAATGCCACCGGAACACACGTGAATGCCTGCCTGACGTACCTGATCCAATGTGTCGAGACGATCTTCATGCGTATGTGTGCTGATCACTTCGCCGTAAAACTCGGCATCTGTATCCAGATTGTGGTTGTAGTAATCTAGCCCTGCAGTTGCCAGCTTTTCTGCCTGCCCCGGTTTCAACATCCCTAGGGTGACACAGGTTTCTAAACCCAGTGCTTTCACTTCCTGCACCATGTCGACCACCTTATCGAGATCCTTATCTTTCGGACCACGCCAGGCCGCGCCCATGCAGAAACGCGACGAACCAGCGGCTTTAGCGGCTTTGGCGGCAGCAATCACTTCCTCGGTAGACAACAATGCTTCGCGTTCCAGGTTCGTGTCGTAACGCGCCGATTGCGAGCAATAGCCGCAATCTTCTGAACAACCACCCGTCTTGATCGAAAGCAGGGTCGAACGCTGAACGGCATTTTCATCAAAGTGTTCGGCGTGCACAGCATGCGCTTTCGCCAGCAACGCCATGAATGGCATCTCAACCAGCGCCAACACGGCTTCAGTCGACCAGCGACCCGTGCCACGCGTTGGCGCTTCTGCACCATTTTTCTTCTGACGTGGCGGAACAAAATTCAGGGGGATATTCTCTGTTTGCATAGGAAACCTCTCAAGTAGAGGTAGATTGCTGAGTAAAGGCATAATTATGCCCGAAGCACTAAAACCTAGCCGGATTGACAACAAATACAGCCTGAACCTCCCTTGCCCGCAAAAAAAACGTACCCTCTGACACAAGACCTACGTCACGCGTTTAGAACCGCAGGCGGGGTATTGGGAAGCCTGCTACTGCCGCAGACATGCGTACTCTGCAGCCTGCCCAGCGGCAATAAACCCGTCTGTGACGCATGCGCTGCAGATTTACCTGCGCCTGCCGGCCTTCAGTGCTCACGATGTGCACTCCCGCTCCAGCACAATCCGAACAGCACGCCTACAGCTTGCCCGGATTGCGCCCATCACACACCCGCCTTCGATACGGCGGTCGCCGCCTGGTCTTACAGCTTCCCGGTGGATGCCCTGATACAGGATTTCAAATATGGGCACCATCTCTACCTAGCTGGTTTTTTTGGCCAGCATCTGGCACAGATACTCAAACGCCAATGGAATATGCAACCCGGCCGCATACAGCCAGATTTAATTATCCCGATGCCGCTACACGCAAACCGTCTCAAATCACGCGGCTTCAACCAGGCGGCTGAAATCGCTCGTCAAGTTTCAAAGCATGTAGCGA
This sequence comes from Fluviibacter sp., assembly GCA_051006675.1. Classification (GTDB taxonomy): domain Bacteria; phylum Pseudomonadota; class Gammaproteobacteria; order Burkholderiales; family Rhodocyclaceae; genus Fluviibacter. Next base: position 2,870 of record JBPCSW010000050.1, on the reverse strand, counting down.
TACCATGGTGCACAAAGAGCCTGATCCGCTTGCATGACACAGCCCCACAGGCTGGCTTGCACCGCAATGAACGCTGGTCTAATCTGCGCGGTGCATTTGCCTGCCCCGCCCCCCTTCAGGACGCACGAATTCTACTGATAGATGATGTACTCACCACCGGCGCCAGCCTTTCAGCCTGCGCCGAAGTCTTGCGGCACGCCGGCGCCAGCCGTGTTGATGTTGCCGTTATTGCCCGCACACCCGAACCGGATCAAGCTTTTTAAACTGATATGACATCCACTCAACGTCGTCCTGCCATCGTTCTGGTTCACCCGGAAATCCCCCCCAATACGGGTAACCTCATCCGTGTTTCTGCGGCAACCGGTTTTGAGCTCCATCTGGTTCGCCCGCTGGGTTTTGAGGTGGATGATCGTTCATTGCGCCGTGCCGGACTGGATTATCACGACCAGGCTTTCCTACAAGTGCACGACGATTGGGAATCCTGCCTGAAAAAGCTTAACGGCAACTCAGCAGAAGCAAACGCCCGACGTTTTTTTGCCATGACCACCAAGGGCAGTCGGCCGTACCATGAAGTTAAATTTCAGCCGGATGACGTGATCGTTCTGGGCTGCGAAACCAAAGGCCTTCCGCCGGAAATTCTCGCGACATTCGACAACAACCACCGGTTGCGCATACCGATGCGGCCAGACATCCGTAGTTTGAATCTGGCAAACTCGGCATCGATTGTCGTATTCGAGATGTGGCGCCAGAACGGCTTTGCCGGCGCTATTTAACGCCGGACTCTATAAGAGCTTATTCGGCGCGCTGTGCCCGGCTCATCAGTTGACTGACGGCATCTTTTGCGGCCAGATCCCCCGCGATAACGGCGGCAACCGCACGGGCAATTGGCATATCAACCGATAGATCCACTGCTAAGCGCGCAACCTCACGCGCTGTACCCACGCCTTCAGCCACATGCCCCAGGGCATCCAGTGTTTCCCGCAATGTCTTACCTGCACCCAGCGCCAACCCGACCTGACGGTTACGCGACAAATCACCGGTACAGGTAAGAATCAGATCGCCCAGACCGGCCAGCCCCATCAGCGTTTCACGCTGACCACCAAGACGCTCACACAATCGCGCAATTTCAGCCAAACCACGCGTCATCAGCGCTGCGCGGGCATTGTGGCCTAGGGAAAGGCCATCCGAGATCCCTGTGGCAATCGCCAAAACATTTTTGACGGCGCCGCCCACTTCTACACCGACGACATCACCCGAAGCATAAAGACGCAGGCTCGATGTATGCAGCCAGTCCGCCAATTGCTCAGCCAGACCCAGGTTGGCCGATCCCAGCGTTACCGCCGTTGGCAAACCCTTCGCTACCTCCTGAGCAAAGCTCGGACCAGATAAAGCGGCAGCAGGCACATCGCCAAGCACATCCCTCACAACCTGATGCGGCAATAGGCCTGTTTGTGGCTCAAAGCCTTTGCAAACCCACACGAGGGGCGGCAAAGGCTCGGAACCATACAGCGTTTGCAAGGCCTCCAGCGTACTCCGCAAACCCGCTACCGGGGTTGCCAATACCAGCACATCCGAACCTTGCAGCACCACTAGATCACCCGTGGCTTTCAAAGCCGCTGGCAACAGAATCTCTGGCAAAAACCGTTGGTTTACATGTGTCTCATTAATGCTGGCGACCACCTCAGGTTCGCGCGCCCAGATTGTTACGCGGTATCGCTGCGCCCAATTAGCCGCCAGCGCGGTGCCCCAGGCACCTGCCGCTAGCACGCCAATCTGGAGTTGCGTTTTGGTGGCCTGATTCATGGGCATCTCTGCTGAGTGAATTACTGAACGGTCGTCGGCGCTTCAACTTCGCCGGCAGCTGACTGCTGTTCTGCCTCAGCCATTGCATCAAAATTCACAGGCTGTAGCACTACCGGTGGGAAACCAGCGCGGGTCGACGCATCTGATACGGCTTCACGCGCATAAGGGAACAATACATTCGGAATCGCCGAACCCAGGAATGGTCGCAGCGCTTCTTCAGGAATGCCCGCAACGCGGAAAATACCGGCCTGTTGCAATTCGATCAGGAAATAAACCTTGTTCTCAGCCTTGGCGGTGACGGTAACTTGCAAGATGCCTTCAAAAGCATCTGCCCCCAGTTGCGTAAAGGCTGTCTTGAACTGAACACCAACTTCCGGTGCCTGCTGTTGCAGAAATACCTCTGCGCCACCCGGCACTTCAAGCGACATATCTCGCACATACAATTTCTCGATGGCAAACATCGGTTGTGTTGGTGCTTGTTGCTCTGCGGCTTGTGTTTCAGTGCTCTGCTCGTTATCGGCCATGATGCAAATCCTTATCGATTAAATGAAAAATTATTTTAGTAGCGGATCAAGGCCGCCCGCGCGATCCAGCGCCGCCAGATCATCAAAGCCGCCCACATGGGTGTCCCCGATATAAATCTGCGGCACCGTCCGACGATTAGTGCGAGCCATCATGGCATCACGCTCTTCCGGATTGAGGTCAATCCGGATTTTTTCAATCTCGGTGACCCCTTTGCTGTTCAGCAACTGTTCCGCACGAACGCAATACGGGCAAACTGCTGTGCAATACATTAGCACCTTAGGCATAACGCACCTCAAGCCTTAGCAGGGGCTTTACCCCGCTTAAGTGGCAAACCGGCTTTCTCCCAGGCCTGGATACCGCCCTCGATCTGGCTTACATCTTCAAAGCCGGCTTTACTCAGCAAACGGCAAGCAGCAGCAGAGCGCTGGCCTGCAGCACAAACCACCACAACCGGCTTTTTCCGATATTTTTCCAACTTAGTCAGCTGGTTAGGCAGTTCTTTGAGGGGAATAAACTGACTGCCCTGAATATGCTCAACCGCC
>JBPCSW010000049.1:0-4250 GCA_051006675.1 Fluviibacter sp. | reverse complement strand
ACATCGATATCGTTGATGAAGCAGGGGGCTGGATGACCGCGCACGAAGGCTGGGTGGCCGTGTGCCGCAACAAAGCCGTGATGTGCGTCGAGACCCGCGATAGTGGTGGTGGCTGTAGCTACATCGCTGTACCCAAGCAATAACGGCGCTCTCGTATGGACGCTTTTCTGCAGGCTGCCATCGACGAAGCCCGGCAGGGGCTGGCCGAAGGCGGCATCCCTAACGCCTGCAACTTACGGGTTCAGCAGATTCGGTGGCCGTTGACCGGCCAGCCCCGCCAACAGGTTATCAATCGCCAGGTTCATCATGGCGTAGCGCGTCGCCCTCGTTGCGCTACCGATGTGGGGTGTCAGCGTCACATTCGGCACCGTCAGCAACGCGGGGTTTACCCGCGGCTCGTTCTCGAACACATCCAACCCGGCACCGGCAATCACGCCCTCGCGTAACGCTTCGGCCAACGCCGCATCATCCACCAGACCGCCACGCCCGATATTGATCAGGTTGGCTGTCGGCTTCATCAGACGTAACGCCTTGGCATCGATGATGTGATGCGTGGCCTCCGAGTAGGGCACCAGCAGCACCACAACGTCCGAAGTCTTGAGCAAGGTCTCGAAATCGGTATGACGTGCCTTCAATTCGGCCTCGGTCGCCTCCGGCAATCGGCTACGGTTGTAATACTGCACCTGCATCGCAAACCCCGACGCGCGCCTGGCGATCGCCTGGCCAATACGACCCATGCCTACAATGCCCAGCGTGGCACCATACACATCCTGCCCCAGCCATTGATCCAGAGACCAGTTCTGCCAGTGGCCGGCACGCAGCCAGTGCTCCGATTCAGCCATACGTCGTGCCGTTGAGAGACTGAGCCCAAAGGCCAGGTCGGCCGTCGTATCGGTCAGTACATCCGGCGTATTTGTACCCATAACCCCGGCAGAGTTCATCGCCGCCAGATCAAAGTTGTTGTAGCCCACCATCATGTTCGACACGATCTTGAGCCCTTTGGCTCCGGCGAGTGCCGCAGCGTCAATCCGTTCGCTACCCGTCACCAACGCCCCCTGAACTCCGGCGAGCTTTTCAGCAAGAACGGCCTTGGGGTAGATCGCATCACTCTCGTTGTAATCGACATCGCACACCGCCTGCAAACGGGCGAGGCCCTCGGGAAAGATCTTGCGGGCAACCAGAATCTTGGGGCGGGATAAAGTCATATCAATGAACGCGGCCGTCGATCCGCGGCTGGAAGAGAAGTGGGATACAGCGGAACCCGATGATACTAAAGGCGATCAGCCAGCAGAATGCCGAGACAAAGAGCAGCGACACATAATCACCGGGCAGGGCTTGGGGTAACACCACACGTGTGACCAACGCGCCAAGCATGAGGTAAATCGCCAGCTTGTCGGATGCCTGAAACGATACTTTGCGCCCCGTATGACCATGGCTGATTCTTACAATCATGGCGGGGGCAATCAGGCCCATTGCACCCAGGGTAAAGACGTGGACACCCATCGAGATCGACAGGGTTTCATAATACGGCTGCAAGCCCTGAATCAGCAGATTGGCAATAATGGCCAGGTAGCCCAGATACATCACGCCAATGTCGATCCGGCGCAATGCCTTGAACGGATGCCAATATAGCCAGCGCAGCGCCAGTAGCGCCGCCAGCAGTAGGCACAGCACGGTTTGCATATCTGTGGGCAGCCAATAGGCAAATACCAGCGCTAAGCCCAGCGTCTTGATCGCGTGATCAACAACACTAACGCGCTTAAGCGTCACGCCCAGGGCACCCTTCATAAAACCTTCCAGGGTGCGCTCCAACATAATCAGAAAGCAGACCCGGAAAAGTCCCAACGCCATAGACCAGCCGATAGTCGGGTCGATACCGCCATTGAGCAACGCCAGCTTCGCCACCATAAACAAGGGTAGGGCAAGCATGAAATAGACGTTGTCCTTGTAACTATCCTTGGCGTGGTTGCGAACCAGATCGATCTCAAGCAGCGTAATAATCAGCACCATAAACGGTAGTGACAGCGCATACACCACCAGGCTAGACCAATCACCACCATAAGCCATGGTGACCCGATCCAGTAGCCAGAGGCCAACCAGTACAACCAGCGTCAAACCATGCTGCCCACGAATATTGACCCAGTTCTTTGTGGCGGTGAGCAGAAACCCACCCAGCAGCGCCCAACCAAAGCCGAAGAACATCTCGTGCATATGCCAACTCAGCGCACCATTGACCGGGTTGAATACCGGATTAGGCACGCTGATCAGGCCGCTAACCACCAGCACCCATAACAAAGGGAACAGCGCCCCAGTGATACAGGTAGCGGTAAAAAAAGGCCGAAACCCGACGAGCCACACCGGGGCATCGTAGAAATGGCGACCGTTAGTTCCAGGATTGGGTAGAGACATGGCTTAGACAGCGGGTAAATAGCGTAGACGCGCAGTATGAAGCCGAACGAGGTGCTTGTCAGGGATATGCCCAACGAAAAAGAAGTAGACCAGGGGAGAGATTAAAAATATTTTGAGAGGCTCATCTGGTGAGACTCTCGCTGAATATGATGGCTCCATACCTTAAGTTCTGGGCGCTATTGGAGCAGCATTATGAAAACGTTCTGGTTGTTTGTGCTGATTAGCGGCAGCTTGTTGCTCTCGACCGCCAGTTATTCGGAAGACGTTGATTTGTCTGATTCGGTCGTGGAAGCCTCCCATGTTTGAGCAGATCCTTAAGGGCGCGCTGTGGTTTGTCGTAGCCACGTATGCGGTTGCTACCTTCAAGACGCTGACTTTGACGTTGGGGCCAGATGGTGACCGGAATATCGGCCACGTGCTGGTGGCTGAGGAGGGCAGAAAGCCGCTGATTTACCCGGTGATTGATGGCTCGGATACGCCGATGCCGTTCTCCAGGCCGATGCAGACCTCGTCTCGGGTGGTGGGGCTGTCTAAGGTGTATTCCGCGGTGTATCCGGGGATGAGTGTGCGGGATACGCAGTATCGGTCGTTCTGGCGTTGATTACTTCTTAGCTGCTTTACAAGCGATCCAGATTGCCTGGCCGTAAGAGATGGCAGTGCTGCCGCCTTCTGATTCGCTTTCGGTAAAGCGGTCATGCTGCAACACGTCGTAGCCGGCGGCACCGCAACGTTCGTTGGCTTCGGCGTAACAGCGCTCATAGGTTTTTTCGTAGCTGTTGCAGCTGATGTAGTGCGACATACGCCCATCAGGCAGCTGACGCTCGAAGACACCGCCGCCACAGGCGGATAGGGTGAGGAGTAGGGCGGTAATGGTTAGGTAGCGCATGTGCAGATATTAACGCATTTAAAAAACCCGCCACATGGACGGGTTTCTTAACTCCGGGGGCGCTCGCCGGGACTCGAACCCGCAACACCCGGGATCACAACCCGCAACACCCGGGATCACAACCCGAGACTGGTTCAACTTATTGAAATTATGGTTAAATGAACCACATGAAGCCATCAGTCGCCCTGCAGAAACATCGCGCTGTTATTCGCAGCGTGGTTGAGCGTTATCGCGCTCGTAATCCTAGGGTGTTTGGTTCGGTGGTTCATGGGGATGATGTTGAAGGTAGTGATCTGGATCTATTGATCGATCCAACGCAAGACACGACCCTAATGGATGTTGCTGCAATCAAGGTAGAACTGGAAAAAAGCTTGGGCGTGTCTGTTGACGTGCTTACACCCAAGGCGCTGCCTATTAAGTTTCGTCAGTTCGTTCTGGATGAAGCTGTGCCCGTATGAATAAAGCGCAGCGCGTGCCTGATTATCTGGGGCACATACTTGAAGCCATTGATCGTGTCCGCTCCTACACGGATGATATAGACGAGCCAACGTTTTTAAGCAACCAGTTGATTCAGGATGCTGTGATTAGAAATATTGGCGTTGTTGGTGAGGCAGCCAATAACATTCAGCGTGCTGATCCTGCCTTTGCTGAACGACACTCAGAAATACCCTGGCTACTCATGTACACCATGAGAAACCGTCTAATGCATGGCTATGACACGATTGATCTGGAAATTGTCTGGAAGACCATACAAGAAGACCTACCGAATCTCTATCGCCTGGTAAAAGCAGCGCAATCGTAAATTCAAGGCGATAAAAAACCCGCCACATGGACGGGTTTCTTGAATGCTTGGGGCGATCGACGGGACTCGAACCCGCAACACCCGGGATCACAACCCGGTGCTCTACCAATTGAACTACGACCGCCACTGCTACAACTAAATCTGGCGCGCCCG
>JBPCSW010000048.1:0-2842 GCA_051006675.1 Fluviibacter sp. | reverse complement strand
CAGCACCCCAAGGCCCCGCAAGAATTAGACCAACTTTCTCCGCTTTCCCTCCCATCTGAGAAAGAGCGTAGCCCATTTGGCCTAGTTGCTGATTAAATGCCTGTACAGGACTTGCCCCAGTAGAAATAGAGGTGGCAAGGTCGTTAAACTGCATCCCAAGCTGTTGCGCGCCTTGGCGCTGCTGCTTCAGTTTCTTAGATTGTTCATCTAGAGTACTATTTAGCTTTTTTAGGCCGCGCTCACCAGTTCCGGCTCCAGCCTCAAGTTCAGACATAGTTTTTTTGAGGCGTTCAGTTTCCTTTTGAAGCGCGCCTACACTATTCATTAGCTTCGCCATCTGCTCCATACCGGAGACATGGGCGGCAACTAGAAAATCAAGAGTGTTTTGCTGGGCCACGCTTTTGCCTTTCGTCGCTCAGGTTAAAATAGGCGACCCATTCGTTATACTCATCAATTGTAATTTCTTCAATCTCTGCGATTGTTTTGCCGAGGCGATCCGCTAAGGTAATGAGATTAAACCTTAGCGGATCGTCCCTCAGTTTTTTTCCGCTACCTCAACGCTAGTACCGCCCATCAATTCAGCGGCAACATTTGAGATAATGGATACCTCTTCGCGCATCAGGACAGGCTTGTCCTCAAGCGTAAACATCTTTTCGCCCTGACCGTTCTCAGCCTTGAGAATAATCAGATCGACCATGCCTTCAAACGATGCGCTCTGAAGGAAGGTAGGATGCTTGCGCTGGATGCGGTTCAATTCGCCAGCAAGGAGGGGGCCATAGTATACCCGCTCAGGTGTACCATCTTCGCCCCACTCCTCAACGTCGATATGCCGCTTCTTGCTGGTACGGGCCTTGATACGTTCTGCGATGCTCATGTTAATCCTTTCAGCTTATGTTAGGCAGCAGGGCCAGTCGTAAGAGCGCCAGTTCCCTGAAGCGTAATGGTGGATTCGATCATGCCGTCAAAACTGGCCGAAACCGTCTTGCCGGTCACGATGGCAGTTCCGGTCAGGTAGACATCACCAGTGGTTGAGCCTTCAGGATAGAAGTTCGCCGTAACTTCAGCGCCAACAACCAGAGCGCCCTGGCCAGTCGTATCGGTTTCGTCCCAATACACATCAACCGTACCAGACCAAGACTTCAGCGTGGTCTTATGGGTGCGCCAAGCGTCGCCCATGGTGGTATCTTCAGTGGTGTCAGCCGTCTGTTCAATCGAGTAAGAACGGATTTCAGCGATAGCATTGGCACCCACCTTGACGGTGCCTACACTGCCAGTGTGAGTAGCCATTACTCAGCCTCCTTGGTGGTGTCTTCGGTTTCAATGATGACCTTGCGTTTCGGCTTGGCCGGTTCTTCAGGCTTCCAGCCAATGCTCTGGTAATAATCCAGATCAGGCTCACAAGCCAGAATTTTATCGCCATTGGCGTTATAGACGGCAATCATCTTCATCGCGCAGTCTCCACATCACCAATGCTTGTAACATATTCTACAGCATAAACCAATCGTGCGGTTCCAATGCCCTTCTCACCTTCAATATTTACATCAGTTTCAGTAGCAGTAAGAATGCAAGATTTAGCTAGTCCATTCAGCGCAAAATCTGCGGCGATTGCCTCTTCGACACTGATGCAAATTCCATCAATCGTATCCGAAACGGTTGTGCTGGAACCTTTGGCGAATACCTCAACCATTACGTTGATTACCCGGCGCAGGGTGCGCGAGCCAATCGTAATCAGGTTGCTGCTTTCATCTGTAGTGTAAATGCAGATTGCGGGCAGCTTGGAATCATCCAGAGCATACTTTCGCATTTTATACACACTAGCGCCAGTAACCGGCAGGCCGGTAACCAGCGTAGCGATGCGGTCCCTGATCTGGGTGCGAACGTGGCTCATACCTTCTCCAGCAGGAGAGTGCTAACGCCTGTTCCATCAGTGATGACAACGCGCACAAGGTAAGCAACCGAGCGTATCGTCAGGCTGTCACCATCTGCGGCATTTGGAACATCGACCGTGCGGCAAACAAACTGCGGTGCCGGAATCGTAATATCGATCATGTCGGTGGCATTCCGACTAGCCTGCGGAGCATCAAATATACCAGTAACGCAAGCAGGGCGACCACCAATAGGCGTATATGTCGCCACATCCGCAAAATCATCGACTTCAAAGAAGTCGAGAATGTCTTTTTCGCTCTCAACGCCCACGCGGACGGCCCCGCTTCGGAGCAGAAGTTTCGACTACCGGATCGCGATGTTCGAAAGCAGGAGCAGAAGCTACGCGCACTTCCTGTTCAGCGACAGGCTCAATGCGTCCATAACCTTTAAGGGTGTGCGCCTCAGCAGCGCCTAGTTCGATGATGTCGCCAGCATTGACGCGAACACCGTTCGCAACAGTGGCTTTCAGAACCTTATACTTCATTTTCGTCCCTTCACGGGTTGGGGCCGAGCCTAAGCCCGACCCCTTCCACGTAAGCATTAGGCTGCCGGGGTGCCGAGAGCGAAGCTGACCGCATGACGGACAGCAACGTCAACCGACTGAAGGGCAACCACGCGCACCGTGCCGGTATTCGACGAGGTGTACGGATCGACCGTCAGGTCCAGACCGCCCCACATACCGATCAAGCAGTCGCTGAAGTTACCAAACAGGAGGTAACCGGCAGTTGCCTGGTTCGAGACGATGGTACGGTAGCCGTTCATCGTGCCGTCAGGATCAACCGCGAAGATTGCCTGGTTGGTCGCCTTGGCAGTGGTCTTCAGGGTGCCATACAGGCCAGCCGGGACGATGTAAGACAGGTTGACCAGCAGAGCATTGTCTTCAGCAACCAGCGTTTCCAGACCAACGATCTCAGCC
>JBPCSW010000047.1:0-2809 GCA_051006675.1 Fluviibacter sp. | reverse complement strand
TTCCAATACGCGCTCGAGTACCAGCTCTCCCAAATTGCCCTGGGTTTTGTTGGAGCCTTTGAGTGCTTTGGTGAGATTTTTGGCTTCCTGACTCACCGTCTTGTTTAGCTCCATGAGCTGACGCACTTGCTCGGCGAGGGCGCTGCGGTCTTTGCCTTCCTGTACGTAAACCTGTTCTACCTTGCCCTGAAATTCCTGCAATTTGGTTTTGAGCGGGTCGAGCAGTTGTCCCAGGCTCTTCTGGTTCTGTTCGCTAAAGCGCTTGGACTTCTCTTCCAGAATATCGTTAGCCAGATTTTTGAATTGATGTGTCAATTCTTCGCGGGCGCTTTGTAACAAAGCCAGCTTTTCGTTGCTCTGGTTACGCTCCTGCGTTAATTGCATGGTGAGCGTGGCCACCTGGGCATTCAGTGCATTGAGCTGCTGTTCGGACTCGATCAGTCGACCTTCGACTTGGGGCAATCGCTCTGCCTTCGCTTCGGCAGCAGAGGCGCGCGCCCGTCCAAGTAAGAGTCCGATGGCATAACCGGCAGCAGCAGCGAGTAATGCAACAGCAATGAGCGTGGTGGTATCCATGATGTTTCCTGATCAGGCTTTGCAGGCCTCGATATCTTCGGCAAGTGATAACCAGCGTAGCTCGAGGGCGTCGAGCTCTTCCTGAATGACGACGAGTTTACGAGCTGTTTCGGCAATGGCAGCTGGATCGTTAATGCCGCTGAGTGCGGCTTCATGATCGCTCTTGTTCTTTTGTAAACGCTGGATGTTCTGATCCAGCTTTTCCAGATCGCGTTGTAAGCCTTTCAGGCGGTTGGACACCGGCTTGGCTTTGGGTGCCTCTTTGGCCACGGAAACTTTGGGGGCAGCAGCCTCTTCACGCTGACGCTTGGCTTCGTCGAGCAGGAACTGCTGGTAATCATCAAGATCGCCATCGAAATCAGAAACGCCGCCGCGGGAAACCAGCCAGAAGCTATCGCAGACCGAACGCAGCAATGCACGATCATGGCTGACCAGCATGACGGTGCCTTCGAATTCGTTCAGCGCCATGGCTAACGCTTCTCGTGTGGCTAAGTCCAGGTGGTTGGTTGGCTCATCCAGCAGCAACAGGTTGGGACGTTGCCAGACAATCATGGCCAGCACCAGCCGGGCTTTTTCGCCACCACTCATGGTGCCCACGGGCTGCATGACCTGATCACCACTGAAGTTAAAGGTACCCAGATAGGTGCGTAGATTCTGCTCGCGCATGTCGCGACCCTGGGTCTTGCCGCTGGCTATAGCCGCTTTGGCCAGGCGGATCATGTGTTCCATGGGCGTGGCGCTGGCGGTTAATACATCCAGTTCTTGCTGGGCAAAGTAGCCAATCGTGAGGCCGCGACCTTCAGTAAGGATGCCCGCCTGAACCGGCAAGGTTTGAGCAATGGTTTTAACCAGGGTGGATTTACCCTGACCATTAGCACCCAGAATGCCGATGCGCTGACCGGCTAAAACCGAGCGGTTCACATGTTCAACGATGATCGTCGGTGGTGTGCCTGTGGGGGCATCTGCCGGTGGTGGGTAGCCGAAGCTGGCATCCTCCATGGCGAGCATGGGATTAGGTAATGCGCCTGGTTCATCAAACGTAAAGGTAAATTCGGCATCGGCCAGAACCGGCGCGATTTTTTCCATACGCTCCAGAGCCTTAACACGGCTTTGCGCCTGCTTGGCTTTGCTGGCCTTGGCCTTGAACCGGTTGATGAAAGATTGCAGATGCGCGATCTTTTCCTGCTGCTTGGCAAAGGAGGCCTGTTGAATAGCGAGCTGCTCGGCTCGAAGATCTTCGAAAGCGCTGTAGTTGCCGCCGTAGCGTACGAGTTTGCCGTGATCAATATGGATCGTCACATTAGTTACGGCATCCAGAAATTCACGGTCGTGACTGATCACTACGAGGGTGCCGGGGTAGCGCTTGAGCCAGGCTTCCAGCCAGACCAGTGCATCCAGATCCAGGTGATTGGTGGGTTCGTCGAGCAGCAACAAATCAGAAGGGCACATCAGTGCCCGCGCCAGCTGCAGACGCATGCGCCAGCCACCAGAGAAGCTATTCACCGGTTGATTCAGCTCACTGGTTTTAAAGCCAAGCCCTAAAATAAGGGCTTGAGCACGTGACTGGGCATCGTGCGCGCCGACGTCATTGAGTAAGGCATAGGCATGACCCATCCGTTCCCCATCATCACTGGCCTCGGCAGCAGCAACTTCAGCTTCTGCCACCATCAGGCGGGTATCGCCTTCAATGACGAAGCGGGTGGCGCTGTCATCGGTTTCTGGCATGTCTTGGGCAACCTGGGCCATTTGCCACTGGGTTGGGATGCTGAAGTCGCCCCGGTCTTCATGCAGGGTGCCATTGAGCAATGCAAACAGGGTGGATTTTCCAGCACCGTTGCGGCCAACGAGGCCAACACGCTCGCCGGGGTTGATCGTGCAGCTGGCATCATCCAGCAGTACCCGTGCGCCGCGGCGCAGGGTGATGTTCTTCAGTGTGATCATGTTCAGTTACAGATAAACGTGGCGCGGCATTGCAATGGACAACTCAGGCAGGGTGCCGTGCAGAATTTGTTGCCACGCAGTTCTGCGTTGAGGCCACGTTTTTTGCAATAGGCTTCGGCATCTTCTTTCACATCTTCCACGCCGTAGCGGCCACTCGGGAAGGCAAAGGTAATGCTGTCGGGGGTCTGACTTAATACTTGGGGGCCAGCGCATGCTGCGAGTAAAGAACAGGCCAGCACAATAAAGGTAATCCGGGTGAAACGTTGCATGAGCGCCTTGCAAATAAAACCTT
>JBPCSW010000046.1:0-4290 GCA_051006675.1 Fluviibacter sp. | reverse complement strand
CCATAGAACAGGTAGTTGCCACCCTCGATAGCGGTAACGCCCTTGGCGCCCTTCCACCAGGTCAGGTTGGAACCCGCCAGGTCGGCCGAGCCGCCAAGCAGTTCCGGCAGGTTCGGCGCGAGGGCTTCAATGGCCAGTTGCGAGGCTTTACGCGTGGCAACGTTTTCGGCCTTGGCTTGTGTGGCGGCGATGAAGTCTTGTGAAGTTTTCGACCAGTTGGCTGGCAGTGCGCCCGACAGACGACGGGTGAACTCGGCAGCCTCGGCAGGGAATGCCTTGCTATAGGCAGCAAAGAGTTGATCCCAAGCCGCTTCTCGTTCAGCACCGGAAGCGCGGGCGTTCCAGGCGGCGTACACATTCGCCGGGATTTCAAACGCGGCGTGTGTCCAACCAATCGCGACGCGTGTCGCGGCGATTTCGTCGGCACCCAGTGGGGCGCCGTGCACATCAGCGCTGTTGGCTTTGTTCGGCGAACCCATGCCGATGGCTGTGCGGCAGCAAATCAGTGTTGGGCGCTTTGTGTCGGCCTTGGCGGCTTTAATGGCGGCGTCGAGTGCGGCGGCATCATGGCCGTTCACATTCGGGATCACTTGCCAGCCATAAGCAGCAAATCGGCCCGGCGTGTCATCGGTGAACCAGCCTTCAACTTGGCCATCAATCGAGATGCCGTTGTCGTCCCAGAAAGCGATCAGTTTGCCCAGGCCTAGTGTACCGGCCAGCGAACAGGCTTCGTGCGACACGCCTTCCATCAGGCAACCATCGCCCATAAACGCGTAGGTGTGGTGATCGACGATGATATGACCGTCGCGGTTGAATTCGGCGGCTAGCAGTTTTTCGTTGATGGCCATGCCTACGGCGTTGGCGATCCCTTGGCCGAGCGGACCTGTGGTCGTTTCAACGCCGGCGGTGTAGCCATATTCCGGGTGACCCGGTGTGCGGCTATGTAATTGGCGGAATTGTTTGAGGTCTTCGATGGTGAGGTCGTAGCCGCTCAGATGGAGCAGGGCGTAGAGCAGCATCGAACCATGGCCGTTAGATAGCACGAAACGGTCACGGTTCGGCCAGGCCGGGTTGGCCGGGTTATGACTCAGGTGTTGGCGCCAGAGCACTTCGGCGATTTCGGCCATGCCAAGCGGCATGCCGGGGTGGCCGGAGTTGGCCTGCTGGACGGCATCCATGGCTAGGGCGCGAATCGCACCCGTTAGTTCGTTATAGGCCGGTGCAGCAGGTGCTGGGCGGGCAGGACGGGATGGGGTGTTGGCAGCAGACAGGGAAGACACGAAGTTAGCCCGGCAAAAGACGCAATTATCGGCTAAAACGGGCTTCGCTGCAAAGAATGGGCGGTAAGAAATTCCTAAAAACTCTTAAGCAGCGGCTTATCAATCCTTTTGCGTACTTTATTGGTTGATGAGCTCCTCTTCGTTTGAAGCTTTAGCTCTTATGGTAGCCAGTAACACGTTCAACTTCGTTCTTTGAGCCCAGAATCACCGGTACGCGCTGGTGCAGGCTGGTCGGCTGTAGGTCAAGAATGCGTTCGCGACCTGTTGTAGCTGCGCCGCCGGCCTGTTCAATGAGCAATGACATTGGATTGGCTTCGTACAATAAGCGCAATTTACCGCCCTGTTTGGCGACTTTGGCGTCCATTGGATACATGAAGATGCCGCCGCGCGACAGAATGCGGTGGACATCGGCCACCATCGAGGCCACCCAGCGCATATTAAAGTCTTCGCCACGTGGGCCTTCTTTACCTGCGAGCAGTTCGGCGACATAACGCTGAACGGGTTCTTCCCAATGACGCTGGTTTGACATGTTGATGGCAAATTCGCGGGTATCTTCAGGAACCTTGAGGTTTTCCTGGGTTAGGCGGAAGGTGCCGACTTCGCGATCCAGAGTAAACACGTGGACACCATGACCAAAGGTCAGCACCAGTTGGGTGTTTGGACCATAGACGGCATAACCAGCGGCGACCTGTGTGGCACCTTTCTGCAGAAACGCATCGCCATTGGCGCATTCAATGCCTTCAGGCGCACGCAGTACCGAAAATATCGTGCCGACAGAAACGTTTACGTCAATATTAGAGGAACCATCGAGCGGGTCGAAGACCAGTAGGTATTCGCCTTTGGGGTAGCGGTTCGGAATGCAGAAGGGTAGATCCATCTCTTCTGATGCCATGGCGGCAAGGTGACCACCCCATTCATTGGCGTCGAGCAGAATTTCATTCGAAATTACGTCCAGCTTCTTTTGAACTTCGCCCTGAACGTTGTCGGTTCCGGCGGTTCCCATGGCATCCCCCAGGTTGCCTTTGCCAATGGCAATAGCAATGGCCTTACAGGCTCGGGCGACCACTTCGATCAGCAAGCGAAGATCCGGATCCAGTGTTTTGGATTCACGTTGTTGTTCGATCAGAAAACGGGAGAGTGGGATGCTCATATTGAGATTTCGCTAATTAAATAGGATTAGGTGAGATTGTACTGGGTTCAACCCGCTTGATCACGTAACCATTGCTGCCAGATGTTCCAGACGCCGGGGGCAGCAGCGGCATAGCCTGTGGGGCTTAAGAATGCGCCATGTGGCGCAAGTCCGAGCACATGAGAGAGTTGGTCGCTGTGGCCACCGGCCTCAGCAAGAATGAGGCGGCCAGCGGCGGCATCCCAGGGCATTTGCCCGCCGTGAACGTATGCGTTGAATTGACCGGAGGCAAGTGCGCACCATTCCAGAGTGCTGGCCCCTAGGCTGCGCCAGCCTCGCCAGGGTGCTGTTTGTGCATCGTCTCGCACAACTCCGGCCGGCGAAATGTTTGCGATCTGCTGGCGTAACTGGGCAGGAAGGTAGGTCATGTCGACACCCACCACACAGTCTTTGAGATACCGTGGCTCCTGGCCGAGCGTGAGGCGTGAGCCATTACAGAAGCTGCCACCCCCTAGAGAGGCATACCAGTTTTGTTGTAAGGCGGGCGCAATGGTGGCGCCCAATACGGTGTTGCCTTTATGGACCAGTGCTACAGAAATAGCGAACCAGGGGAGACCGTTGGCAAAATTGGTGGTGCCATCAATCGGATCGGCGATCCAGAGACTGGTTTTGCCAAGCTGACAATCTTGCCAGAGCTGACGCTGAATTTCGACGGGCATTTCTTCGCCAAGCAGGGGTGCAGGATATAGCGCAGAGAGGATGGCAGGTAAGGCGTCCTGGACCGCCAGATCGGCGTCACTAAGTAAGGAACCATCTGTTTTGGTGCTGACTTGTGCATGTGCGAAGCGCGGCATGACTTCTTGGCTGGCCAGTGCCTGTAGCGATTGACTTAATTCAATGGCGCAGGTTGCCCAGAAGGCAGTTTCAGAGATCAGGGGAGCAGACATGCGCTCTATAATAGCAACCATGGTGATTCCCCGTTTTTATGTGCCCCAGCCCCTGGCCGTTGGTCAGCGTATTTCTCTGCCTGAAGCGGTAGCGAATCATGCCGTGCGTGTGCTGCGATTGCAGCCGGGTGATCCGCTGGTGCTTTTTAATGGCGAAGGCGGGGCTTATGCTGGGCATTTGCTAGCGCGTGAAGAAAACATAAAAGAGTTACCGTCTAAAAAACAGCGAGACTCTCGGCAAAGTCGGCAGACTGCAGCGGATGTGCTGCTAGACGAATTTCAACCGGATGATCGTGCGAGTCAGCTGCGAATCAGCTTGTGGCAGGGCGTGTCAGCAGCGGAGCGCATGGATTACACCTGGCAAAAGTCTGTTGAGTTGGGTGTGTATCAGTGCGTGCCGATTGAAACGCGGCGTTGCGTCACCCGGTTGGATGCTGCCCGTGCTGAAAAACGTCATGCGCACTGGCAGGGTGTGATTGTGTCGGCAGCTGAACAGTGTGGTTTAAACCGACTGCCAGAGTTGTTGCCGGTTCAGGCGTTGGCACAGGCTTTAGCGCAAACAGCTGGATCGGGTGTTCGGGTGATGCTGGACCCGGATGCTACGGAAAGTTTTCCCGCCTGGTTGGAGCGACAAGAAAAACTGACTGATCTTACGATATTGATTGGTCCGGAAGGTGGATTTGCTCCGGAAGAAATTGTTGCTGCGAAAGAGGCGGGGTTTTTGTGCTTCCGTTTGGGGCCGCGTGTGTTTAGAACGGAGACGGCCGGTCCGGTGGCGTTGGCCGTAACACAGGCAATAGCCGGTGATCTGCGCTAATGTGCGGTAATATTCCACGCTTGAATTCTGCTGGCGGAGAGTGCCGTGCCTGATCCAAATTTCGTTGCCTGGTTCCGTTCGGTTGCGCCCTATATTAATAGCTTCCGAGGGAAGACC
>JBPCSW010000045.1:0-6141 GCA_051006675.1 Fluviibacter sp. | reverse complement strand
CTTGACGGGTGATTCCACAAACCCGGGTTCGGAAATCGATACGATTGCGGGAGACCACCAGATGCCAAGCAGGGCGACTACCAGTACTACTGCCCCCAATGCACTACCTGTCCGATTAATCAATTGGCGGGTTTCTGCCTCGCCCCGTTGTTTATGGTATTCGCCCAGTAGCGGGACGAAGGCCTGGGAAAATGCGCCCTCAGCAAACATGCGGCGTAGCAGGTTGGGGAGTTTAAAGGCCACGAAGAATGCATCCGTCGCGGCGTCTGCCCCGAAGCTACGGGCAATTACGAAATCCCGGACGAACCCCAGGATCCGGGACAGAAAGGTAAAACCACTGACCGTGGCAACGGAACGAAGCAGACTCATGACGGGATTGTACGCTGCCTGCCGAGAGAAGTTGAAGGGCGGGTTGCGTGCCACGCTTCAATCCTGTATAGTCGCGTGTTTTCGCATTTCTGCATTTACTAATTCTCCCCGCAAAGGAAGTTTCATGGCCAATAGCGCCCAAGCCCGCAAACGTGCCCGTCAGGCAAATAAGCAGCGTGCTCACAACGCCAGCCAGCGCTCCGAGTTCCGTACGGCTATCAAAAAGGTGCGCCGTGCTATTGAAGCTGGTGACAAGTCTGCTGCTCAAGCTGTGTTCGCTGCTGCAGTCAGCGCAATTGATAGCATCGCTGACAAGCGTATTGTTCACAAGAACAAGTCGTCGCGTCATAAGAGCCGCCTGTCGGCCCAGATCAAGGCCATGGCTGCATAAGCCACTGGTTTTGCTGGACGCATGAAAAAAGCACCCTCGGGTGCTTTTTTTTTCGCCTGTATTTTTGTGACTAAGCTAACTTAGCGGGCAGGAACATTAGGTGGATAAACCACAACCTCTGCCATAGCATCGTCGATATTGCAGACTTCGAGGCTGCAGACGCCATCTACCAGCATCAAATCGTTATCTTTGGCGAAGTTAGCCAGAAAACGGTAGGCAATAGGGGATATGTCGTAAAGAATGCCGTCGATGAAGACGCATTTATCACCTTCCCACTCGCCTGGGCTTACATATGGTGAGTATTTCATGCGTTTTTCTGTGCCGAAGGCCGACATAACCCCACACAAACGCTCAGCCCAATCGGATGGGCGAAATTTTTTGCCGTCCTGGGTGCGACCAACAATAACGAGACTGTGAGACAGGTTGGACTGGCTTTGTGTGTCGTCTGTTGGTGCTGGGATGCTCATGACAGCATTCTATCGGTTTTTGTGCGCTTGCGGGAGTGGATGCGTAGCCACTTTTGCCATAAAATCACGAGAACTGCTTTGAATATGCGACGCGATGCGGATTCTGCAACCAATAGGTGAGGAACCCGGTCTCGGCGCTTTTTGTTTTTCGATAGACCGAGAAGTTTTATGACTCATGTGATGAATACTTATGCCCGTCAGCCTGTTGCCTTTGTGCAAGGCGAGGGGAGCTGGCTCGTTGATACCGATGGTAAGCGCTATCTTGATGCGCTGTCCGGTATTGCCGTTAATACGCTGGGTCATAACCATCCCGAGCTGGTTCGTGCACTGAGCCAGCAGGCTGCTCAACTGCTGCATACGTCCAATTTGTACCGCATTCCACTGCAAGAAGAGTTGGCCGATAAGCTGGCTGCACTGTCGGGCATGGATGAAGTGTTCTTCTGTAATTCTGGCTGTGAAGCGAATGAAGCGGCGATCAAGTTAGCGCGCTTTTATGGGCATCGTCAGGGTATCGAAAATCCAACCATCATCGTCATGGAACATGCTTTCCATGGCCGCACCATGGCAACGCTGTCAGCGACCGGCAACCGCAAGACTCAAGCCGGCTTTGAGCCACTGGTGAGCGGCTTTGTGCGCGTGCCCTACAACGACATCGAAGCGATTCGTCAGGTTGCAGCACATAACAAGAATGTGGTTGCCGTTCTACTAGAAATGATTCAGGGCGAAGGTGGAATTCACCTAGCGGATGATCAATTCCAGCGTGATCTGCGTACGCTCTGCGATGAAAAAGGTTGGTTGCTGATGACCGATGAAGTGCAGTGCGGGATTGGTCGCACCGGTAAATGGTTCGGTTTCCAGCATTCGGGCGTTCGCCCGGATGTGGTGTCGTTGGCTAAGGGCCTGGGTTCCGGCGTGCCGGTTGGTGCCTGTATGACTGGTGGTCGAGCCTCGGGTCTGTTCGGGCCGGGTAACCATGGCTCTACCTTTGGGGGTAACCCGCTGGCTATGCGTGCGGCTAAAACAACGATTGATGTGTTGGAGCGTGAGCAGCTGCTGGCCAATGCGGAGCGTATGGGCGAAGCAATCCGCGAAGGTGTGCGGGCACGTATTGGCCATTATCCGGAAGTGCGTGATATTCGCGGCCGTGGCCTGATGATTGGTATCGAGCTTGATCGTCCCTGTGGCGAACTAGTGGGTCTGGCACGAGATGCTGGTCTATTGATTAATGTGACCGCTGATTCGGTCGTGCGCCTGTTGCCATCGCTCAACATCACACAGGCGGATGTTGATGCATTGGTCGAACGTTTGACCAATGTGATTACCCGTTATCTGGGAAAGTAATATGAGCTTGCGACATTACCTACAGTTCAGCGATTTAAATCGTGAAGAGTATGAGCACCTCTTTGCTCGTACCCGCTGGATTAAAGAACGTTTTAAATCCTATCAGCAGTACTGGCCACTCGTAGATCGTACGCTGGTGATGATTTTTGAAAAAGCCAGCACACGAACCCGCTTATCTTTTGAAGCGGGTATGCAACAACTCGGCGGTGCAGCGATTTATCTGAACACCCGTGACTCTCAGTTGGGTCGGGGCGAACCGGTGGAAGATGCGGCTCAAGTGATCTCTCGCATGAGCGATATCGTGATGATCCGTACCTTTGAACAGAGCATTGTCGAGCGGTTTTCGACCTATTCGCGTGTGCCGGTGATTAATGGTCTTACCAACGAGTACCATCCTTGCCAGATCCTGGCCGATATCTTCACTTATCACGAGCACTGTGGAGATCTTCGCGGTAAGACGGTTGCCTGGATTGGCGATGCCAATAACGTCTGTAATACCTGGCTGCAGGCAGCCCGTATTCTGGATTTCAATGTGAATGTTTCAACACCTGCAGGCTATGAGTTGGATACGGCACTGGTTGGAAACGACAAAGGCCACTATGAAGTCTTTGCTGATCCGATGGATGCGGCGCGTGGTGCGGATCTGGTCACCACCGATGTATGGACATCAATGGGCTACGAGGCCGAGAATGAAGCGCGTCTTAAAGCCTTTGCTGACTGGCAGGTTGATGATGACATGATGGCGGTGGCAAATCCGGGTGCACTCTTTATGCACTGTCTGCCAGCGCACCGTGGCGAAGAAGTCACTGCGAGTGTGATCGATGGGCCGCAAAGTGTTGTTTGGGATGAAGCCGAGAACCGTTTGCACGTACAAAAGGCATTGATGGAATTTTTATTGCTGGGTCGGGTTGACTGATCCAGCGTGGTTTTGTTTTTAACATTGAGCGGAAAGCAGCAATGAGCGATATCAAAAAAGTAGTGTTGGCCTATTCGGGTGGTCTGGATACCTCGGTAATTCTGAAGTGGCTGCAGGACACCTATGGCTGTGAAGTCGTTACCTTCACGGCAGACCTTGGCCAGGGTGAAGAGCTGGAGCCGGCACGTGCCAAGGCACTGAAGCTCGGCATTAAGCCCAAGAACATTTTTATTGACGATCTGCGTGAAGAGTTCGTTCGCGATTTCGTGTTCCCGATGTTCCGTGCCAATACGGTTTACGAAGGCGAGTATCTGCTCGGCACTTCGATTGCCCGTCCGCTGATTGCCAAGCGACTGATCGAAATCGTGAACAAAACCGGTGCCGACGCCATCTGTCACGGTGCGACCGGCAAGGGTAACGACCAGGTGCGTTTCGAGCTCGGTGCCTATGCGCTAAAGCCAGGCGTTAAAGTCATTGCCCCTTGGCGTGAGTGGGATCTGCTCTCGCGTGAAAAGCTGATGAACTATGCCGAATCGCATGGCATTCCGATTGATATGAAGCATAAGAAGGGTGGCTCGCCGTATTCGATGGATGCCAACCTGCTGCATATCTCCTTTGAAGGCCGTCATCTGGAAGATCCGGCTGCCGAAGCCGAAGAGTCGATGTGGCGCTGGACTGTGTCGCCTGAAAAGGCACCGAATAAGGCTGAATACATTGATATTCAATATGCCAAGGGTGACCCAGTGGCCATCAATGGAAAGAAGATGAAGCCACATGAGATACTTGCACTGCTCAATCAATTGGGTGGCAAGCATGGTATTGGCCGCCTCGATCTGGTTGAAAACCGTTATGTCGGCATGAAGTCTCGCGGTTGCTATGAAACTCCTGGCGGTACAATTCTGCTCAAGGGTCACCGTGCCATCGAGTCGATTACGTTGGATCGTGAAGTGGCTCACCTCAAGGATGATCTGATGCCACGTTACGCCAGCCTGATTTATAACGGCTACTGGTGGAGCCCAGAGCGTACGGCACTACAAACCCTGATCGACCACACGCAAGAAAACGTCAATGGTTCGGTACGCCTCAAGCTCTACAAGGGTAACGTGATCGTCGTTGGTCGCGATTCGAAGCAGGATTCGCTATTTGATCCGACCATTGCAACCTTTGAAGATGATGCCGGTGCCTACGATCAGAAAGATGCCGGTGGGTTCATCAAGCTGAATGCCCTGCGTATGCGCATTGGTGCAAACCGCGATGCCCGCAAGGCAGCGAAGGTAAGTGCCAAGAAACCAGCCGCTAAAAAGTTGGCTGCTAAAAAAGCGCCAACGAAAGCAGCTTCGCGTAAGAAGGCTTAATCATGGAAGGTACCCTGTTCGGCTTTACTGAAGAGCAAATTGCTGACTTCATGTCTACCTATGGCGTAGCAGCGTTTATTCTCTTCATGCTCTTCATTATTGGCGAGATTGCCTTTAAATCGAAGGCAGGCAAAACGGGTACCGCTGTTCTGTTCTTTGTCCTGGCTTTTGGCATGGTGGGTTTTATTGCCAAGAGCGTTATTCAGAAATTGTGGGGAATCTAAATGGCTCAATACGATAACGTTTCGGTAGTTAAGGCTGCTAATGTGTACTTTGATGGCAAATGCGTTAGCCACACGGTGCAATTTGCCGATGGCACTAAAAAGACGGTTGGTGTCATTCTGCCATCGTCACTGACCTTCAATACCGGCGCACCGGAAGTGATGGAAGGCGTAGGCGGAAGCTGCCGCGTTCGTCTGAAAGGCGAAGCCGACTGGAAGACCTACAGCGCTGGCCAATCTTTTGACGTGCCAGGCAATTCATCGTTTGAAATTGCTTGCGACGAGCCTTATCACTACGTTTGCCACTTTGGTTGATCGCTATGCCCAGCTTTGATATCACTTCAGAAGTCGACATGCCATCGCTCAAAAACGCGGTGGATGTCGCCAATCGTAAAATCACCAATCGTTATGACTTCAAAGGTTCGGATGCCAAAGCCGAGCTGAATGAAAAGGATAAAACGATTAT
This sequence comes from Fluviibacter sp., assembly GCA_051006675.1. GTDB lineage: Bacteria > Pseudomonadota > Gammaproteobacteria > Burkholderiales > Rhodocyclaceae > Fluviibacter. Next base: position 615 of record JBPCSW010000045.1, on the reverse strand, counting down.
TCTGCATGCCGATAACGATTTTCAACTGGATCAGATGCAGGGAATTCTTTTACCTGAAATGACTAGCAAGTCGATCGACGTGCGCTGTCTGGATCATGGTTCGGTACAGAAAGTGGGCGGCAACAAGGTCAAGCAGGAGCTCAAGGTTAAGGTGGGTATTGAGCAGAACACGTCCAAAAAAATTGTGGCGATGCTGAAGGACTCCAAAATGAAAGTTCAGGCCTCCATTCAAGGCGAGGCTGTGCGTGTTACCGGTGCCAAGCGCGATATCCTACAAGAGGCTATTGCTCTGGTGAAGGAGGGGATTAAAGATGTACCCCTCCAGTTCGGTAACTTCCGCGAGTAATTCTGAGAGGGCGCCTTGGCGCCCTTTTTAATGCCATGGCGATCACACCCGAAGCACTGCGAGCTGCTTTTGCCGGTTTAGCCCCCGGTGTTAGTCCTGGAATGCCAGGTATTACCGAGGTAGTTGATGAGCCGGTGCCCGCTGAAATCCGGGAGCGTCTGTTAACCGGCCGCCGCCCGGCAGCGGTATTGATACCGATTTTGCAGTCTGGCACCAATGCGCCGCTACGCCTGTTACTGACTCAACGCACCGACCATTTGCGAGACCAT
>JBPCSW010000044.1:0-2505 GCA_051006675.1 Fluviibacter sp. | reverse complement strand
AGGCTCACCATGATTAACGTCGCACACAAATCTAATCCAATACTCAAATTTTTTTGTATTAAAAGACAAAAGCAGGCTTACATTATTTATGGCATCTGGGTATCCCCACTCCCCTGTCTCTACTATAAACCCTCGCATACCACCAATTCTTCTTTCGCATGGTTTTACATGAAAGTATTTCATACACTTACCTCTTTATTGAAGTGAATGATGTGCTCACTGACGGCACGGTTGATGGCATCGAGCCGGCCTTGCAGATCGAGATAGGCCGGGTAGTGATACCGTTTCAGATATTTGGACGCGCCATTCTCCCACCATGCCGAGCACGTCATGCAATCAGGCGCCTCGTCGAGCATTTCGTAGAAGCGTGGGATCGGCGCTTCCTTGAGCTCAAGGAAGGCCATCACTTGCTTGGCCGTCCATGTCTCAATCGGGAACAAAAACTCAATGCCGCCATCCTTCATGCCGGATCTGAGTGGGGATTTGAGCTCGTCGTCGTTTCGTTGACCTCGGATCACAAGCGTGATGCCATCGGCGATCATGCGTTCGTGCATAGGAGCCATGATGGTCGCAAAACAACAGGAATATCTGTCTTGGATCAGCGGCGCGTCGTGGCCGACCAGCTTCCCGAGTCCAGTACCGCTTGCCGGAACGATGTCGGACGGGATGCCAAATTGTCGGTGCACCTGATCCACGTCGCTTTTGATCTCGACAAAGTTCGGAATGAACTCGCGCACCGCGTTGATCGTCTGCACCGTCTCGGGGAAAGCCCTACCGGTGTTGAGCCAATAGACCGTGATCCGGTCGAGATACGGCCGCAGCAGGTATAGGCACGCAAGCGAATCCTTGCCACCAGACAGTTGCAGGGCAATGCGCTTGTGCTTCTGCAAGGTGGTTTCAATAGTCATTATAGGGCACCAGCCATCATATATGCGCCGCCCAACGATGCGCCGGCGCCGAGAACGGAGCCAAACAGTTGACCCGTACCGGCGGCGCTGGCGTTGTTCGCTTGCTGCTGGGCGCTCCATGCGTTGACCTGATTGCCGTACAGGTTGTTGAGGATGTTGCCTTGGTTGGAGTAACCCTGCATGGCGCCGCCAAAACCGGCCTGCATCACGCCATTGTTGGCGTAGAAATTCTGGTTGGCGGATGTCTGGTTGCCGACCGCCATATTGCCGGCGTTGAGGCCGAGCCCTGCCGCGGCAGCCGATTGCGACGGCAAACCCTTGCCCATGTTGACCGCATCTGCTTTGAGTGCGAGCCCTTTATCACGAACCATGGTGCGGGCGTTGTTCTGGGCTCCGGCCGAAGCAAGCGCGGTGTTAACATCGCCAGCGCGCGAAATGGCCTGGAACTTCCCGGAGTTGGGGTTGATGCCCATGCTCGCCATCTGGCGCTGGGTGATCGCCTTCTGCGTCTCCGAGGCCGACATGACATCGGCTTTGGCTTCCGCCGCCGCCTGCGCCTGTCGTTCCGGGCTGCCGTAGTTATTCGCCTCTTGGATGAACTGGTCTTCAAGCGGCTGGAAGGTGTCTTTGTAGCGGGCGCGATCTTCGGTCGCCCATCCGGCTTGCTGTTCCTGCGTCGAAAGCTGCTGCTCAATGACCTTGTTGGTCAGCGCGTCCATATCCTCCTGACGGATATTGCCGGCTGCGAACTGATCCTTGGCGAAACTCAACCACTCTTCACCAAGCTGCGCGTTCTTGAGGGCAGCTGCACCGATCTGCGGATCAGGAGAAGGCGCAGAACCGCCGCCGCCCTTACCGCCAAAGGCGATGTGTCGGCCGATCTCGCGCACGGCAATCTGCGTCGCCAGCTTGCGCGCGCCCTTGTGCATCCGCTCATGGCAGGAAAGATCGTCGAATACGTCTTCCCCGTAGAAGTTGTGGTGTCTCATATCTTCACTCTCCCGTCGGGGCAGGTTCTATATCTTTGAAAAAACGGCAGTTCTCGCGCAGCATCCCTAGCGAGATAAGGTCGCCGTCAGGCAGCGCGTGTTTGTGCAGGCCTTCGCGCACGAAACCGAGATTCTCGTCGAACTTGAGAGCGGCCGCATTGTTGGCCGGCACCATCCCAGTGACGCGACGCAAACCCAGCTGGCCGAACGGATAGGAGAAAGCCGCCAGCAGGAGCGACTTGTTCATCCAGCGAGCGGTTCCATCTGAGGCAATGTGCATGTTGCAGTCGCACTCCGAGAAGCAATCGAAGACGACCACCGCGACAATCTCGCCGTCGCGCTCTAACCCGATGCAGTAGGCGTCACGTCGAAAGCCAGGAATGCCGATGCGGGCGGCAGCCCACGGCAACAGCCTGTCTTCATGTCCGTAAATCAGCCGAGAAGTCATAGGGTTAAGTTTGGTCTGTAATTCTCACCATTGTATATGGTATCAAACCATTATGCCACGGCAAACCTAATCACGGAATCAAGGTCTTGAGCTCGTTCCGGCGCACCGCCGGGTTGTCTCCCCGTTCTCCCATGAGTTCCTCGACCTTGCGCTTGAGACG
>JBPCSW010000043.1:0-7228 GCA_051006675.1 Fluviibacter sp. | reverse complement strand
CCACGAGACCGGCTTCTTTTTCCTTGTCGCCAACGACAAGTTGGTAAGGCAGCCGGTTAACGCTATGTTCCCGAATTTTATAGGTAATTTTCTCATTACGCAAATCGGCTTCGGCCCGGAACCCGGCGGCATGTAGTTGATTCACCACATCTTCGGCGTAATCGGCCTGTTTTTCCGAGATATTGAGCACAATTGCCTGGATCGGCGCCAACCAGGTCGGCAACGCGCCCGAGTGGTTCTCAATCAGAATGCCGATAAAACGCTCGAGCGAGCCCAGAATGGCCCGGTGCAGCATCACCGGCACACGGCGGCTGTTGTCTTCGGCCACGTACTCGGCGCCCAGACGACCCGGCATCGAGAAATCAACCTGCATGGTGCCACACTGCCACGAACGGCCAATCGCATCCTTAATGTGGAATTCGATCTTCGGGCCATAGAACGCGCCCTCGCCCGGCAGCTCAGTCCACTCCAGACCAGAAGCACGCAGGCCGGCGCGCAAAGCAGCTTCGGCCTTATCCCAGATCTCGTCCGAACCAACACGGCCCTCAGGGCGCAGTGCCAGCTTCACTGCCACTTCACTAAAGCCGAAATCGGCATAAACCTGTTTGACCAGCGCATTGAAAGCCGTCACTTCGGCTTCAATCTGGTCTTCGGTACAGAACACGTGGCCGTCATCCTGCACAAAACCCCGCACACGCATCAGGCCATGCAGCGCGCCCGTCGATTCATTGCGGTGACAGGAACCGAACTCGCCATAACGCAGCGGCAGTTCACGATACGAACGCAACCCCGCATTGAACACCTGAACGTGTCCCGGGCAATTCATCGGCTTCAGCGCATAGTGGCGCTTCTCCGATTCGGTCGTAAACATGTTCTCGTGATAATGATCCCAGTGACCGGATTTTTCCCATAGGGAACGATCCAGGATCTGTGGGCAACGCACTTCCTGATAGCCATTGTCGCGGTAAACGCGACGCATGTACTGCTCCACTTCCTGCCAGACAGCCCAACCCTTGGGGTGCCAGAACACTAGACCCGGCGCTTCGTCTTGCATGTGAAAGAGATCTAACGCGCGGCCGAGGCGACGGTGGTCGCGCTTCTCGGCCTCTTCCAGCATATGCAGGTAGCCTTCCAGATCTTCTTTCTTGGCCCAGGCCGTGCCGTAAACACGCTGTAGCTGCTCGTTCTTCGGATCACCGCGCCAGTAGGCACCGGCAATCTTCATGAGCTTAAAGTGCTTGAGCTTGCCGGTCGATGGCACATGCGGGCCACGGCAAAGGTCGATGAAATCACCTTCGCGGTACAGCGATACGTCTTGATCCTGCGGAATCGCGGCGATCAGCTCCGCCTTGTAGCGCTCGCCCTGCCCTTCGAAAAACTTCACGGCATCATCACGCGACCAGACTTCACGCGTTACTGGAATATCTTTCTTGGCCAGCTCGGCCATACGCTTTTCAATGGCGGCCAGATCATCCGGCGTAAACGGGCGCGAGTAGGCAAAATCGTAATAAAAGCCGTTTTCGACGGTTGGCCCGATAGTCACCTGAGCATCCGGGTAGAGCTCTTTTACGGCATACGCTAGCAAATGAGCGGTGGAGTGACGGATCAGATCCAGCCCCTCCGGGTCTTTGTCCGTAATAATAGCCAGCGGCGAATCGGTTTCGATCACGTAACTGGTATCCACCAGCTTATCGTCAATGCGGCCACCTAAAGCGGCACGGGCAAGCCCTGCACCAATACTGGCAGCAACATCCAGCACGCTTACCGGCTGGGGATATTCACGCTTGGAACCGTCAGGCAAGGTAATGACTGGCATCTTGGACTCGCGGACAAAATGAAGACAACAAAAAAGCCAGAGCAGCTAGCCGGGGTCGCTTTGATTGCGATATTCGGCGAATCTGACACTGGCTTTCAGTTCTGAATTCGTTGGTAGGCGCGATTGGACTCGAACCAACGACCCCCACCATGTCAAGGTGGTGCTCTAACCAGCTGAGCTACGCGCCTACTGCAAGGAGCAGAACTATACCGACATCCCGGCTTTTTTGCAAGACACCCGCACGCCGCAAATTAACCGTTAACCACCATTAATTTTGCCACCCCCAACCCCAACCAGATCAGCAGAAGCAGCATAAACATCACCGCATCTTTTATATTGTCGGCAAAACTCGGCATGAGCCTATCACTGCAGGCGCGCACCGGCTTCAACAGAAAATCGAACATCCGGATTACTGCATTATCTGAAACATAACGTCCCGCCAGCACGGCCAAAACCATACGCCCTATCATCAGCCAGATCACCAACTCTAGTAGCCCACGGATCGCTATAACAAACCCCAGGAAACTCATTGCTCATCAACACCAAACTGACGATCCAATCGATTCATCAGAAATGCATACAAACCGATTAACACGATATAAACAATCAACGCCCCTTGAGCAGCCATAAAATAGCCCAGCGGCAATCCGAGAAATGACAGCTGATTCAAAGCTGCCGAGAAATAAGTGGCCACAAACGTCACAAGAAACCACACAAGCAGTAAAAGCCCCGTGAGCCAGAGCGTTTTTTGCCAGTAGCGTCTTTGCTGCAAGCGTAATGGCGTCAAATCAGACATCTGTTACCCTCTCCGACGCTTCTTCCCGGTTATACAAGATACGCGGGTAGCGCAAACGCTCGATAAATTGCTGGCTTTCAATGCCCGGCGGCTTGGTGCACAGACTCACCAACACATTCGTCATAAAACCCACGGGAACACCATAGACACCCGCTGCAGCCGCATCGATCCCGAACCATGGGTTCATACCGATGCCATACCAACCCAGCAGCGGAATACTGTCGAATTTGACCCGCGCAATATAAAAGATAGTGACTGCCAAGCCGGTAATCATGCCAGCCAACGCCCCTGCACGATTGGCACGCGGCCAGAAAACACCGAGCACCAGCGCAGGAAACAAAGCAGCACCAGCTATAGAAAACGCCCAAGCAACCATGTCCACAATAGAAGCAGGTCGTTGCACCGCGATCGAAGCCGCAAGAATTGCCACCGCTACCATCACCGATTTAGAAACTATTAATCGCCAAGAAGAAGACGCCTCAGGCCGCAGCATCTTGAAGTAAATATCATGCGATAGTGCCGAGGTAATAGAAAGCAACAAACCTTCAGCCGTTGAAAGCGCTGCTGCCAAACCGCCTGCGGCTACCATTCCGGATATCACGTAAGGTAAACCGGCAATCTCAGGCGTTGCCAGAACGATCACATCTGGGTTAATCGTCAATTCCGCCCACTGCAACAGATGGTCGCCATTAATGTCATCGATAGAGACCAGCCCGATCTTAGTCCAGGCGTTTACCCATGAAGGCAAAGACTCTACCGGCACACCAATCGTATGCTGCAACACTTCTAATTTCACAAAAACCGCATAAGCCGGCGCTAGCAAATAGACGAGTGCCACAAAAAACAAAGACCAGAAGACCGATCGACGCGCCTGGCTTACGCTGGCAATACTGTAATAACGCATCAGCAGATGTGGCAACGATGCCGTACCGATCGTTAAGCAAAAAACGAGTGCCAGAAAGTTGGCGCGGCTTTGGCCATCATCCGGCAAAGCAAAAGGTTCAGTGTCAGAAACCGGTACAGCTGAACGATGAAGCGCATCTTTTAAATCATTACGCCATTTTGCATGCGCCAATTGCGGTGTTGCTGGAAGCGCACGACGTTCCCGTTCCAGTAAAACGATATCACGTACCGAAGCACCTGATGCCTTCATCTTTTCTATCTGATCACCCAAACGCTTACGCTCATCAGCCAGCGATCCCGGCAGATTTTCTATCTGTTGCTCCTGGCGCTTCGCACGATCTGCAAAAAGAGCGCGCACAGCAACCTCTTCAGGACGATTGAACACCTCGTTTTCAACATCCACCAGTTGATGCATCGCCTTAGCATAGAGCACGGGTGGTGCTGGAATTCCCGTGCGATCAAAGGACAAAATAGTAATTGGTGTGATGTAAGCAATCAGCAAAATTACATATTGCGCTGCTTGCGCATGCATCAAAGCACGCATACCCCCGAGAAAACTACATACAAGCACACCGGCCAAACCAAGGTAGACACCGATTTCGAATTGCAGTGTGATAAACCGGCTCGTAATCAGACCGACACCATAAACCTGAGCCACCACGTAAATTAGCGAGGCCAGAATCACGGCCACTGCACCGATCAGACGAATCGCATGCCCACCGTATCGGGTCGCTAAAAAATCTGGCAAAGTGAACTGCCCAAACTTTCTCAGATACGGCGCCATCAACAGTGCCAGAAGCACATAGCCCCCAGTCCAACCAATTACAAAGGCTAAACCCTGATAGCCAGATTGATAGAGGGCGCCTGCCAGGCCGATGAACGAAGCTGCAGAAAGCCAGTCAGTCCCGGACGACATGCCGGAATACACCGCAGGCACACGACGACCCGCTACAAAATACTCGGCAATATCCGATGTACGTGTAAACAGCCCTACCAGAGAAAACACCAGCAAGGTCAAAAACAAAAAGGCATAACCAATCCAGCGCTGGCTCAACCCACGCTGCTCCAACCAGGCCAGCACGATGACTGTGAGCGTAAAGCCCACAGCAAAAAGAGCTACAAAGAGTGCTGGGCCGTACTCACCGAGAATCAGTCTCAGACGATTTTGCATTGAATGATCGTCATATCTGATAGGTCAGCTTTAATCGTTGCTGTAAGCGTTTTGCCTGTTTCAGACCTTCGCGGAGCACAGCTTCGTCATAAGTACTCAACTCATCCGGATGCAGGTGATTATCTGGATTTTTACTGGTCGCAATTGCAAGATGCTGATGCGTCAAACGCAAACGCTGCAGCTCAGACATGGCTTGCAATGCGGCAGAAATGTCCAACGCAGACATACCGAATTTTTCACCCGCTTCCATGAAGCGGCTACGGGTACTAGCAGAGGCAACGCCGTGGGCCAGACCAATAATCCGGGCGACATCCACAAAAATCCGGATGCCATACTTTTTAATATCAACAAACTTCTCTTTACCATCCTTTTCCATAACAACGTCACCGGTAAATCCAATCGGTGGCTCTGCCGCTAGCGCATTAGTCGCCATAAGCCTCAGGAAAGTTTCGGCATTCGGCGCCCACTTTGAGAGCATCTCACGCAAAGGTGCCACGAGCGAAAAGTCGCCATAGAGCGGACGCACATCAAAGAAAATCGAGGCATTAAGCAATGCGGATGGCTCAGGCTTATGAATCCAGTCAAAGAAAAGCCCTTTCCACTCGTCTTCCGAGCGGCACCATGCCGGATTACCCGCCATGATGTCGCCGGAACACAGGGTGAAACCGCATTCGGCTAAACGCTGATTAACCTTTTGTGCAAAAGGCAAAAAGACATTACGAAGTAGCGTTGCTTCATGCTCATCAGATGCAGAAAAGATCAGCCCGTTATCCTGATCCGTAACCAGGGTTTGCTCGTGGCGACCTTCTGACCCTAAACTGATCCAACACCAATTGGCTGCAGGCAATCGTGCTTCATCTGCGGTGAGCGCAACGACCCGTGCAGCAAGGCAATCATTAAGCCAGGAAATCCCATACGTTGTGAGGGCGCCACTTAATCCGGAACTCAAAAACGATTCGTCAATGCGGCGCGCTTCTTCTGCATAAACCAGCAAGGTTTCAAAACTATCTGCTTCCTCAATTTTTCTGGCCAGTTCCTGCGCACGATTGACCGAAAAACTTTTTTCACCAAACTGATTCATATCAATACTTCACTTGTGCAAAATAGGTTTTCTGAGAGGCATCCAAAGCCTGGCGAAGCGTGACAATCCCTTGCTCAGCTAACGCCGGCAACAATCGCATGAATACCTGTGCTGTTGCAGTAGCATCTGCCAATGCATTGTGCCGCTGATCCATCTGGATACCCAAACGTTGCATAATGGCTTCAAGACTATGACTTTGCTGGTTCGGATGCGCCACCGAAGAAAGCAGCAAGGTGTCGAGAACCGGTTGATCAAAGCGTAGTCCCAGTGTTGATTCTTTCAACTCGAGGAAGCGCATATCAAATGCGACGTTATGGCCAACCAAAACGGTGTCTGCACAAAAATCGTGGAATGCCGGCAATACAAGATCAATCGTAGGCTGTCCTAGTAGCATGCTGTCGGTTATGCCATGAATCGCTATGCTGGCTGCTTTTAGCTGGCAACGCGGATCAACCAGCTGATCAAAGTTTTCCTGATGTAACAAACGGCCATTGACGATACGAAGCGCACCGATCTGGATAATTTCGTCGCCATTTGATGGCTCTAACCCCGTTGTCTCGGTATCAAAGACGGTATACACAAGGTTCGACAATGGTTGATCAAGATCCACTTGACCCATCGGACGATCGAACAAATCAAAATCGTAGTACTCGGGACGATCATTTGATGGTTCGCGATCGGTTTTCGCCAGCAAATCCTGATCTGGCTTAGCTTTCGGCAGCAACAACCGAATTGAAGCCTGAGACGTTGTGCGTTGACGCTGATACCAGATCTCACCCGCATGCCTATCCAGCACCTCTCGCAAGGTAGGTGGGTTAACGCCATGATCTTCACGCATGGGTTCAATCTCCCATGACAACACCGTCTCCGAAGACATCGACAAGCCTGTCCACATCAGATCGATGTGCACGAACTTCTCATCCGAACCAAGCTTCAGTACAAAAGAACGAACATCGCCTGTCTCTTCAATCTTGGTAGCCAAATAGGCGATGGCGCTGACCAGTGAGAAACTGTCTGCGCGAATCCACAAAGGCTCAGCAGTCGTTGTATTCACATCAACCGGTAGCTTCCAGCGCGCATGGACACGCCGTCCTGCCGCTTCAATCACGTCTGCGGCAAGCATATCGTCTAATGGCCAATGCTGGCGTAACGTATCCGCAAGTAGTGTCAGCGTATTATCAAGGCGCTGACTCATACGGGTTACTTCAGATGCCAACACACCCACAAACCGTTCCCGGTCAGCAGTCTCCATATCCGGGTTATCTGTCAGCATTTCTACGGCAGCACGCAGCGTGCCTAACGAAGCACGGCTCCCTTCTGTGAGGTCGCCTAAAGCGGCATCTCTCCGCGATTCTTGCTCGAGCAATCGAGTGATATTTTCAATTAGCAAGATATAACCAGACGCCACTTGCAATTCCTGGCTGTCAGGCCGGCTACGCAAAACTGGTGCAATCTGTACAC
>JBPCSW010000042.1:0-3766 GCA_051006675.1 Fluviibacter sp. | reverse complement strand
TCGCTTTGGTGTAAAGAACATTCGTGCAGAAGCAACTCGCATTCGTCACAGTGGTTACGCAGTCTATGCCAAGCGTCACAAGGCAGGCAATGGTGTAATGGTTACAACTTACGAGATCGGCAAGCCATCACGTGAGATCGTAGCTCTTGGCTACAAGGCTCGCGCTTTGGGTATGCACTCCGAAGCTCTGTAAAGCAGTTTCAAACAGCTATACCGATTCGCTCCCGGGGCGGTTGTTTGGGAAAGGGTCCTTAGGGGCCCTTTCTTTTTGGTTGACACCAGCGCCAGCAGACTATATAATAGAGCTATAGACAGCAAGGAGCGCACGATGGAATTCACAGCAGATCAAGTATGGGGAGCCGCAGCAGCAGCACACCGCATCAATGAAGGCTACCTGAAGGAAGATGTGTGGAATTACAACTCGCCCGCAGCATTCCTTTCAAAGATGGCCAACAAGCACATGGTCAAGAAGTGGTTGCGTGAGCAAGACTTCTCCGAGCTTACTGAACAGGATATCCTAGAGGGACAACGCATCAGAGGGCACTTCAAAGGGTACACATTGATGGCCATCCGCGGTCCTCTAAACGACTTTCAGGCACAGGCTCTTCGCATTGCTTCCATGGATACCTTCACGGGGCGCAATATGTTAGAGTTCGCGATTGTGTCATGCTTGCCTAGTGTAGCGGAACGTGACAGCGTTCGCAACAACATCAAGAAAGAGATCTACGCTAGCGAGCAACTGAATGCAGTTGAGGGAGAAGCTATTGTAGGGGAAGTTGAAGTAGTGTCAAGCAAGTATTCCGCAACCTACAACAAGTATCGCATCACGGGCCGTATGGGAGAAAGCTTCGTAGACTTCTGGTTCAGCAAAGACCTCAAGGATACAGTCAAGATCAAGGCCAAGGTTAAGAACTGCCGTGGCGACAAAACAACACAATTGAATTATGTAAAAATCGCTTGACAATCGAGCAGATTTCCCGTATAATAGAAACTTGAAACAACGCAGTAATGCACTTTTTTTAAACCGAGTGGAGTATATATGAGCAAAGCATCCGATATCAGTGTTCGCCAAGTTGGTCCTAAGACCGCTAAGAAAGCAATTGGCAAAGCAATTCAAAAACGTCGTCCAGTGTTCCTGTGGGGCCCTCCAGGCATTGTTAAATCCGACATCGTCAAACAGATTGGCGATGACGCAGGCCGCGAAGTCATTGACGTTCGCTTGGCATTGTGGGAACCTACAGACATCAAAGGTATCCCTTACTACAACGCTGATCAAGGCAAGATGGTGTGGGCACCTCCAGCTGAACTGCCTACAGACGCAGACAGCACCGCAATCATCTTCTTGGATGAATTGAACTCTGCGGCTCCTGCTGTGCAAGCGGCGGCCTACCAGTTGATCCTGAACCGTCGAGTTGGCACTTACGAACTGCCTAAGGGTGTTGACGTGGTTGCCGCTGGTAACCGTGAAGGCGATCGTGGCGTGACATATCGTATGCCTGCTCCGTTGGCTAACCGCTTCGTTCACTTGGAAGCCAAAGTGGACTTTGACGACTGGCAAGATTGGGCTACGCTCAACAAGATCCACCCAGAAGTCGTTGGTTATGTGGGCTTTGCCAAACAAGACTTGTATGACTTTGATCCAAAGAGTGCAAGCAAGGCATTCGCAACTCCTCGTTCATGGAGCTTTGTGTCCGACTTGCTCACAGACGACGACACTGATACAGAGACATTGACTAACTTGATCAGCGGCGCTATTGGCGATGGCTTGGCGGCTAAGTTTATGGCTCACCGCAAGATTGCTGGCAAATTGCCTAAAGCAATTGACATTCTCGAAGGCAAGGTTAAAGACCTGCAGATCAAAGAAGTGTCAGCTATGTATTCGCTCACTGTGTCCTTGTGTTATGAACTCAAGGATCAAGCAGAGAAGAAGTCTAAGAAGTTCGACGAAATGGCGGATATGTTCTTCCGCTACATGATGGACAACTTCCCAACAGAACTCGTGGTGATGGGTGCTAAGACAGCGCTCACCAACTATGACTTGCCGCTGGACGCTACTAAGATGAAGAACTTTGACGAGTTCCACAAGCGTTTTGGCAAGTATGTTTTGAGCGCCATGGAATCTTAATCCACTCGGGGCGCTCAGGGAGGGGATCTTGCTCGGGTTCCCTCCCTTTTTTACTTGACAGAAGCCTAGTTTGGCTGTATAATAGAAACTTACTTAGGAGCACATATGGCAAAAGAAGATCCAGCACTCATCGAAAAACTCACAACAGCCCGCGTTGGTTTGCTACTCAAGCAACCATTCTTCGGCAACATGGCTACTCGTATGCGTTTGATTAACGCCGATGACTGGTGTCCTACTGCCGCTACTAACGGACGCGACTTCTATTACAACACAGAGTTCGTGAAGAAGTTAAGCGTTAAGAAACTCGAATTCCTCTTTGCACACGAGATCCTCCATTGCGTATTCGATCACTTCGGTCGTGTGGGCTCGCGTGATCGCAAGCTGTCTAACATTGCACAAGACTTTGCAGTCAATCAGATCCTTGTCGATGATCGCATTGGGGACAAGATTACTGAAGTGCAGATTTGCCAAGACAACAAGTATCGTGGCATGGCGTGGGAAGAGATCTACGACGAGCTCATGAAGAACGCACAGAAGATCCCCATGGATCAACTCTTGAAGATGCTGGGCGATACATTGGATCAGCACATTAACGAAGAAGAAGCGGCTGGCGCTGGTAGCGGTGAAGAAGACAAAGACGGCAAAGGCGGCAGTGGACTTCCTAGTCTTACTAAGGAAGAAGCGCAGGCTATCCGTGATGAGATCAAGCAAGCAATGATTCAAAGTGCGGCGGCCGCTGGCGCTGGTAAAGTGCCCCTGGGTGTTGCACGACTGATCAAGGACATGACAGAGCCTAAGATGGACTGGCGCACACTGATCCGTCAAGAGATCCAAAGCATTATCCGCAACGACTTCAGCTTCACACGCCCTAACCGCAAGGGTATGCACAGCGGCGCAATCCTGCCAGGCATGAAGGAAGCAACAACCATTGACGTGGCTATTGCAGTTGATATGTCGGGCAGTATTGGCACAGAGGATGCAAGCACATTCCTTGGCGAGATCAAGGGCATCATGGACCAGTACGAAGACTTCAAGATCAACCTGTGGTGCTTTGACACAAGCATTTACAACCACCAAGAGATCACACATGACAACAGTCATGACCTTATGGAGTATGAGCCACAAGGTGGTGGTGGTACAGACTTTGACGTCAACTTTACCTTTATGGAAGAGAACGACATTCGTCCTAAGAAGTTCATTATGTTCACGGACGGCTACCCATGCGGCAGTTGGGGACCCGATGACTTCTGCGATACTATCTTCATTGTCAAAGGTAACACAAGCGCAGAAGCACCGTTCGGACAAACTGTGATCTACGAGAAGGAAGCGGCGTAATAGGGTGGGGCTCAAGGCCCCGCTGCTATATAGACACGCATACACGTATAGAGGTTGACAGGCAGTTATTTTGGTTGTATAATGATTACACATTGACACAGAAAGGGACTATCATGAGAGCATTCATAGCAGGCACAGTATTCGGACTAGTGCTAGCAACTGTAGGTTTCTCTGGCATCGCTCGTATGCTAGACAAAGGCGTAGACAAGGTCAAGACCGAGTCTGTGGAGTTGAGCAAATGAGCCGATTCGCAACTATCACTGAAGATCCGTCCTACGACGACTATGTAGAGGAAGACTTCTACTA
>JBPCSW010000041.1:0-5911 GCA_051006675.1 Fluviibacter sp. | reverse complement strand
GTGTATTGCGCGCTGAGTGTATGGCGCAGGTACTCCTCAACTCCTGCCCGATCACTCATCGTCGCTTCCGCAGCGCGGCGACCCTTGGCCTCGATCTGGCCAGCGGCCAGGCCTTTTTCACCACTCACAAGGCGCTGCGGAATGCCGATCAGTTCCATGTCGGCAAACATCACGCCCGGGCGCTCGTTGCGATCATCGAGCAGCACATCAAAGCCGGCGGCGATCAGCTCTTCGTAGAGCTCGCTGGCGGCTTGCTGGATGGCCGGTGACTTGTGATAACCCATCGGCACAATGGCCACAGTGAACGGGGCAATGGCTGCCGGGAAGGCAATGCCTTTGTCATCGTGGTTCTGCTCAATGGCCGAGCCAACGATACGGGTAACGCCGATGCCGTAGCAGCCCATTTCCATCACTTCGGCTTTGCCCTGTTCGCTGAGGAAGGTGCAACCCAGCGCTTCGGCATATTTGGTGCGCAGTTGGAAGATATGGCCCACTTCAATGCCGCGTACGATTTCCAGTGTGCCCTTGCCGTCGGGTGATGGATCACCAGTCACGACGTTTCGGATATCAGCGACCTCCGGTTCGGGCAGGTCACAGCCAAAATTGACGCCGGTGAGGTGTGTATCGTAGGCATTGGCGCCACAGGCGAAATCTGCCATCACGGCCACGGCACGGTCTGCAATAACGCGGATACCCGGTTTGATGCCGACTGGGCCAATAAAGCCGGGGATGCAGCCCAGCGCTTCTTTGACTTCGTCTTCGCGGGCGAAGCGGAAGGCGCCGATCCCTTCGATCTTGCCGGCTTTGATTTCGTTCAGTTCGTGGTCGCCACGCAAAAGCAGGAGAACAAGGCCTGCATTGCCGCCTTCGGGAAGCTCGGGCACCACGGCCAGGCATTTGACTAGGCCCGAGAGTGGGATGTTCAGTGCCTGTGCCACATCTTCACAACGGGATTTTTTCGGTGTTGCTACGCTGGCCATGGTGGCGTTCGCGGCAGGGCGTGGCGTCGTCGGTGCCAGTGCTTCGGCCAGCTCGACGTTGGCGGCAAAGTCAGAGGTGGGGCAGAAGGCGATATCGTCCTCGCCCGAATCGGCCAGCACATGAAACTCGTGTGAACCGGTGCCACCAATGGAGCCGGTGTCGGCTGCGACCGCGCGGAAGCGCAGACCCAGGCGGGAGAAAATGCGGTGGTAGGTGTCGAACATCACACGATACTCACGTTCCAGATCTTCAAAGCTGGTATGGAAAGAGTAGCCATCCTTCATCAGGAATTCACGGCCACGCATTACGCCAAACCGGGGGCGGATCTCGTCGCGGAATTTTGTCTGGATCTGGTAGAGGTGGATCGGTAACTGACGATAGCTCTTGATTTCTTTGCGTACGAAGTCGGTGACGACTTCCTCGTGCGTTGGGCCGATGACGAAGTCGCGCTGGTGGCGATCTTTGAAGCGCAGCAGTTCCGGGCCGTATTGGTCCCCGCGTCCGGATTCTTGCCACAATTCAAAGGGTTGCACGGCAGGCATCAGCATTTCCAGCGCGCCTGAACGGTTCATTTCGTCACGGACAATCGCTTCTACCTTGCGCAAGGTGCGTAGACCCATCGGGGTCCAGGTATAAACGCCAGAGGCCAGGCGGCGGATCAGACCGGCACGGAGCATCAGCTTATGGCTGATGACTTCGGCATCAGCCGGGGCTTCTTTGAGGGTAGTGATCAGAAACTGGGAAGAGCGCATAAATAACCCTGAAAAGGCAAAAGCCGGGCAGAAGTACGGCACCGGGCAATAAATAAAGCGGAAAAACGGCATTCTAACGGATGCTGGCTTTCGTCTGTTTGCCGGATGTGCCAGAATCAGGGCAATTTCAAATTAACGCAGGTGATTTATGCTAGATCGTGAAGGCTATCGCCCCAACGTCGGCATCATCCTCTGTAATGCACGTAATGAGGTCTTCTGGGGTAAGCGCGTCAGGGAGCATGCCTGGCAGTTCCCGCAGGGTGGTATCAAGCGCGGGGAGTCCCCCGAAGAAGCCATGTACCGTGAATTGCAAGAGGAAGTGGGTCTTGAGGCGCAGCACGTCAAGATTCTCGGCCGAACCCGTGACTGGTTGCGCTATGAAGTGCCCGAGCAGTGGATCCGCCGGGAATGGCGCGGTAACTACAAGGGTCAGAAGCAGATCTGGTATCTGTTGCGCCTGACTGGCGGGGATCATCACGTTCAATTAAGGGCAAGTTCGCATCCGGAGTTCGATGCCTGGCGCTGGAGTGAGTACTGGGTGCCGCTGGAGTCTGTTGTCGAGTTCAAACGCAACGTCTACCAGCTGGCATTGGGTGAGCTGGAACCTTTCTTGAATGCTGATCGACTACGTCATCCGGCGCTGGGGCGTCGCGGGCGTCGTTTGCCTAACGCACACGCGGGTGTCGATAAAGCGCCGCAACAGCCTGCGACACAAGATGAGGGTGCACAGAATGCCTAGCTGGAAGCAACTGGCAGCAGCGCTGTCCACCGTTTTTGCTGTGGGAGGTGCCCTTGCCGCAGCTGAATGTAATACCCGCAAGTACTACGAGTGTTACGAGTACGAAGAATCGGAAGACGAAAAAAAAGTCTGGCAAGAAGAGAAAGTGACGCCGCCTGCCGCTCCGGACATGGATAAGCTGATTCCCTTTGAGGTGAGCGTTGCCAATGCGAATCGTTTTCTGGTGGATCCGGCCAGCGTTTCGGTTGGTAAAGATGGCGTGGTTCGTTTTACCGTGGTGATTGAGTCTTCGGGTGGTGCGCGCACTATCAACTACGAAGGGTTGCGCTGTAAAACCCGGGAACGCCGTCTTTATGCCTTTGGGCAGCCCGATGGTAGCTGGATCGAGAGCAAGGGGTCATCCTGGATCCTGATGCAGAAGCAGCAACACAAAATGGTTAATGCCTATCCGGCTGTATTGGCTTATGAGTATTTCTGTCTAGATCTGGAACCGCCACCAAGTGCCGAAGTTGCCGTAGAGCGCTTGAGAACAGGGCCAGCCGCAACTTCAGCAAGGTAAGTCTATGAGCATCGACGCGTTCATCATTGAAGCCGATAAAGTATTACGTACACTTTTTGCATCGCAAACGAGCGTGCGTGCACATCCGGACAACGACATGGCGGAGGCCGACTTGTCTGAGGCAGAGCGCAAACATGTGGCTGGGCTCATGCGTGTTAATCACAGTGGCGAGGTATGTGCACAAGCGCTCTATCAGGGACAGGCGCTCACTTCACGCGACCCGGCTGTGCGCGACGCCTTACGGGAGGCTGCGCATGAAGAAATTGAGCATCTGGCCTGGACCGAGCAACGATTGCGCGAGTTGGGTAGCCACACGAGTTGGTTAAATCCGCTCTGGTACGCAGGGTCACTGACCATGGGCATCATTGCCGGTAAGCTCGGCGATCGTTGGAACCTGGGCTTTCTGGCAGAGACAGAAAAGCAGGTGACGGCGCATCTGGAAAGTCACCTAGAGCGGTTGCCGGCAGCAGATGTAAAAAGTGCAGCGATTATTGCGCAGATGGCTATTGATGAGACATCGCATGCACATACCGCCGAAGCCCTGGGGGCGGCGCAGTTTCCACCGGTTGCCAAGAAAATGATGCAGCAAACCTCTAAGGTGATGACAGCGTTGTCTTACCGTTTTTAAGACAACGCTAAACGACCTTAAGCCGCAGGGGTTGCTTCGCTTTGGCGTAACTCTAGATCCCAGGTAATTTCAGCGGTCGCGCCAAGCATGGCGGTCGCTGAGCAGTACTTGTCCTTGGATAGGGTTACGGCACGTTCCACTGCTTCTTGTTTCAAAGCATTACCGGTCACGATGTAGTGGAGGTGTAGCTTGGTAAATACCTTCGGATCCGTTTCGGCGCGCTCGGCTTTGAGAACCACTTCGCACCCGGTGACCGGATGGCGACCGCGCTGCAGGATCAGTACCACATCAAAGGCGCTGCAGCCGCCGGCGCCAGCCAGCATCATTTCCATCGGGCGCGGACCCAGGTTGCGGCCGCCCAGATCGGGTGGGCCATCCATTGTGATCTTGTGGCCGCTGCCTGTTTCGGCAACAAAGGTCATGTGATCGGTCCAGCGAACGCGGCATTCCATGGTTCAAAAGCTCCGTAGTTTTAAAGGCTAGGGTGGGGTGGATTGTAATGTGTAAGCCTGGCCCATGCCTATTCCCACCCGAATCAGTATCGAACAAAGATTGATGCAAAGCAACAAATCCCGCTTTGTTTATGACAAAGCAATTTGTTCTTCATTTGCTGGTTTTGGCCGGTTTTTATGAATGTTTAATTATATCAATCGGTTGGGGTCATTTTTGGGATCGTCGTGAATAATTTTCATGTGTTTGCGCGTCGGAGTGAATAATTTTGCGGCGCAATAAATTCCTTGCAATTTGAACGACTTGGGACTATATTGAACCTGTTGTATAGATGCGCGCTGCGCTTCTATTCGATTGTCTCCTCCACCCTCCTCCTTTGGTGTGGATTTACGCGGAGCCACTCGTGTGGTTCCGCGTTTTTTTTGTTTAAATTAGGATGCGCATTCCTGCTGAATTCCAGCGCCCTAGCGCACTTGAGGCCCGTGTGGGCACTGGTGTTCGCGGACAAACTCGCGAAGGGGTTGACGCCAATTCAAAAGTGTTGCTAGAATGCGCGTTTTCCCAAATTCCGCGCCGTTACTGGCGCCACGGAAGTGCATAAGATGAAAACGTTTTCCGCCAAGCCGCATGAAGTTCAGCGCGACTGGTTCATCGTGGACGCCACGGACAAAGTTCTGGGCCGCGTTGCCAGCGAAGTCGCACGTCGTCTGCGTGGCAAGCATAAGCCTGAGTACACCCCACACGTTGATACGGGTGACTTCATTGTTATCGTTAACGTAGAGAAGCTGCGTGTAACGGGTAACAAGGCTGAAGATAAAAAGTACTACCGTCACTCGGGTTACCCGGGCGGTATCTACGAAACTACGTTTGGCAAGATGCAACAGCGTTTCCCAGAGCGCGCTCTGGAAAAAGCCGTTAAAGGCATGCTGCCAAAGGGTCCGCTGGGCTACGCTATGCTGAAGAAGCTGAAGTGCTACGCCGGCGCTGTCCACCCGCACACCGCCCAGCAACCTAAGTCGCTGGAAATCTAAGAGGTCGTTATGGCAGAACAACAATATTACGGTACCGGTCGTCGTAAAAGCGCCGTTGCCCGTGTTTACCTGAAGCGTGGCAAGGGCAACATCGTTGTCAATGGCAAGCCGGTTGACATCTTCTTCTCGCGTGAAACTGGCCGCATGGTCGTTCGTCAGCCGCTGGAGCTGGTTGAGCACGCAACGACTTTCGACATCAACGTCAACGTCGTTGGTGGTGGTGAGTCGGGTCAAGCCGGTGCCGTTCGTCACGGTATCACCCGTGCACTGATTCAATATGATGCGGAACTTAAGTCGGCTCTGTCGAACGCTGGTTTCGTAACACGTGATGCACGTGAAGTCGAACGTAAGAAAGTCGGTCTGCACAGCGCCCGTCGCCGTAAGCAGTTCTCGAAGCGTTAATGTTTTTCCGCACTTGGGTAGCAATGCCCTGGTGTGCGGCCAGTTAGCTCAGTTGGTAGAGCAGCGGATTGAAAATCCGCGTGTCCTTGGTTCGATTCCGAGACTGGCCACCAAACACTCAAAAGCCACCTTCGGGCGGCTTTTGTTTTTGCGGCTGCCTAAAACACGCGTGTTAATGGGTCGTTGCAGCTGACATAGACTGGAAAGCCGCGGCTCACAAAAAGACCGAGCGCAGGTGCGAAGGCGGGTGCTTTCCAGGCATCGCGGTGGGCTGGCTTCACATAAAGCACGATTTCATTACCCTCGTTGAGCGTGCCAACAACGACATGTGATTTGTCGGGTCGCGTTACGGCCGGCAGAGGTTTATCC
>JBPCSW010000040.1:0-8493 GCA_051006675.1 Fluviibacter sp. | reverse complement strand
TGCAGCTATTACTGAAGGTCAACTTATTTGCAAAACAGGCACTGTAGGCGCGTCTGGAGTCATCACGTTTGGCCCTAGCCCTACGGGTTTGACTGGAAATGATGGCATTATTGGCCTTGCCACCGAAAATATCGCTCTTAACGGCTTTGGTCGTATCACAGCGTTTGGTGTGGTGCACGGTATCAATACCACAGGCTCATCTGTTGGTGAAACATGGGCGGACAACGACACGCTGTACTACAACCCGAATTACGCAGGTGGTTTGACTAACGTAAAGCCATCCGCACCGTACATTAAATTTGAGATCGGCACCGTCATCAATGCGGGGTCTGGCGGGTCTGGTTCAATTCAAGTTGACTTGATTCACGGTTCTACGCTGGGCGGCACAGACTCAAACGTGCAATTTGGCACGTTGGCCAACAACGATTTGATCGCGTACGACAGTGGCTTGGGTTATTGGAAAAACATTCCTAGCAGCACTTTTGGTACTGGCTCGGTCACATCGGTGAGCACATCTGGCACAGTCAACGGTCTGACTTTGACAGGCGGCCCAATCACTACCAGCGGTACTATCACACTGAGCGGTACGCTTGATCTATCTAGCCCACCCGCTATCGGCGGCACAACTTCTGCTGCTGGTACGTTTACTACGTTGATTGGTGGTGGCGGGTCAGCAAACTACGGTCAGCTTACAGGCGGCGCTACAACTAAAGCTGTTGAGTTTAAGACGCTAGGCTCAGACACTAACGTAGCTTATGCAATTCGCACCAAAGGCACAGGAGCCATCGACCTAGCTGCTGGTTCTAGTGGTGTGAATATCTCTAATGGCGGTACTGTTACTGCGATTACTAGGACTGCTCAGGGCGCAAACTACACATCCGTTCCAAGCGTAGCAATTTCTGCCCCAACGACTGCTGGTGGCGTACAGGCCACGGTGACTTGTGTTATTGGCATGAACGGCAATCCTACAGTTACAGCAGGTGGAACGGGTTATACGCTTAACGATATTCTTGTAGTTTCTGGAGGAACAGGTTCGGCGGCTCAACTGCAAGTTACGGGTGTAAGTGGTGGAGTTATCACATCTGTTTCGGTAGTTAACTCGGTTGGTGCGTATTCTGTTGTTCCAGCCAATCCATTTTCTGTAACAGGCGGGACAGGCACATCTGCCACATTTACTTTGACTAACTGGGCTGTTGGTACAGCCTTCACCATCACCAACGCAGGAAGTGGCTACGTTGAACAACCAACAGTCACCTTCTCAGGTGGTGGCGGTAGTGGTGCTGCTGCTTATGCTAGTGTGGGTGGAAACGGGCAAATAAAAGCACTAGGTCAAATTTTAGATTTAGCTACTGATAATGGCACTGGTTTCCGTGTTGTAACTTCTGGTCAAACAAGTCAATATTATTGGCAAGCATTAGGACATGGAAGTGCGGCAATTCTTCGTTCAAGTGGGACAAACGTAAATGCTCAGATTCAAACAACAGGAACTGCTGCACTTCAATTAGCAACAAACGGCGGTGTTGAACAATTCCGTGTCTCCCACACAGCCTCAGCAGTGAACTATGTGCAAGTTACTGGGGCGACTACTGGTAACGGACCTATCATTGTTTCCCAAGGGAGCGATGCAACAGTTGGTTTGAACTTTTCAGGTAAAGGTGGAGGGGCAATTAGTTTTTATCAGAACGGTTCAACAGCAACACCAAAGATGTTGACACTTACTCCAACAGGCGCCGCTGTTAATTATTTTGATATTACGTCTGGAATTACTGGGGCAGCACCTAAACTCTCTGCCCAAGGCACAGACACCAACATTGACCTAGCAGTAACTCCAAAGGGAACAGGCGCATTGGTGGCGCAGGCTTCTAATGGTGGGGTGACCATCAATGCTCGTGGTGCTAATGCTGTTGATTGGCAGACAGCTAGGGGAGCTGCTTCTCAGGTTGCATCTGGTTCTTTGACAGCCATTGGCGGTGGATATGGCAATACAGCAAACGGTATTCAAGGTGCTATTAGTGGCGGAACATTCAATACCATCTCAGGAACTTACAACTTTGTTGGCGGTGGATATGGCAATACGTCAACTTCTTTTGGGTCTGCTGTTGTTGGCGGATATAGTAATACTGCTGCTGGTGTTTACAATCTAATTGGTGGCGGTTTTACAAACTCAGGAACTTCAGCTTCTGCTGTAACAACCCAATCAGCAACAATGAACGGCACAACAGCCGTTACGTTGTCAGGCTCTAATGCTTCCATCAAAGTTGGTCAATACATTATCGGAACTTCAATTGCTAATGACACTTACGTTGCTGCCATCTCTGGTACATCGCTGACATTAAGCAAGAATGCTAATGGCTCATCCACATCAACCCTGTCTTTTTACACTCCACACGGTGTAGTAGTAGGCGGCGGTAACAACCAAGCCACTGGTAGCTATTCGTTCATTGGTGGTGGTGGTGATGCTGGTACTGCTGCTAACAGGAACGTGGCTTCTGGGGATTGGAGCTTTGTTGGTGGTGGTGTTAAAAATACAGCTTCAGGACTTGGTTCTTCAGTTGTTGGTGGAGGTATTTTATCAGCTGGTAGTTATTATGCTAATACAGCAAGTGGAACAAGCAGTTTTATTGGCGGAGGTTTTAATAACACAGCGTCTGGTTCTGCATCTTTTATTGGTAGTGGCGGTTCAAATTTAGCAAATTCTCAAGGTGTGGTATTAGGTGGGGCTAGAGGTTCAACTAGGTCAATAGTTGGTTATCATGCTTTTGCAGCTTGCGTTATTCCTATTGCTGATTCTTATGTTTCTCAAGGTGGTTTGATAATTCTTGGTCGTCAAACAACAGATGCAACTTCAACAGTATTAGCAAGCGATTTTAATTCCGCAAGCACAACCAACCAAGTAATCCTGCCAAACAACTCCGCTTATTACTTCAAAGGAACTGTTGTTGCTGGTAAGACAGGCGCTGGTGACACTAAGGGTTGGACTATTGAAGGTGTAATCAAGCGTGGTGCTAACGCTGCTTCTACTGCATTGGTAGGTACTGCTACAGTTACATCAACTTACGCAGATGCTGGCGCTGCTACTTGGTCAATCACTGCAACAGCAGACACAACAAACGGTGGTTTGGCGATTACAGCAACAGGTCAAGCGGCTACAACAATTCGTTGGGTCTGTAAAATTGAAACCACGGAAATGACTTATTAAGGAGAGCCTCATGGCATTGAAAATCACAGCAATCAACAACACAAACGGTCAACAGGAAGTCCAAGCCTACGCCCGTATTACTAACTTCTTTGGTTCAAAAGACCAAGTGCAAGTCCAAGTAGAGATTCATGCGACTGAAGAAGCCCGTCAGCAAGGTTGGCCTTCAATCCAACAGCAAGCCCACTACATCAACATGGAAGACTTGCAAGGCGATTTCATCCCTGCCGTTTATGGCGTTCTTAAAACCTTCAGCCAGTACGCTGGCGCAACAGACTGCTAAAAGGAAAACACATGGCACTCATCAAATCAGTCGATACAGAATTCGGAATTCCAGCCCAATATTGGAATGTGGGGGCAGTTCAAGAAGACTTCAAAGGTCAAGGCACAGAAGTGACCTTTTACGGCTACGCAAGCAAAGAAGCGCGTGAAGCGGGTAAACAACCTTTGAGCGCAGGTAAGGTGCAGATTGCTGGTGACGAGTACGTTGCTGGTGCTGACCGTGCTGCTCTGTACGCAATCATCAAGCAAAAGCCTGAATTTGAAGGCGCGGAGGACGCATGACCGTCACAGCAAAAAACCTTGTACCAGCTAAGTTTGTGGAAGACTCACAAACTACGCAGTACACCGTGCCACTCACGATCACATCCACAATCATTGACAAGTTCACTTGCACTAACACCAGCGGCTCGACTGCTACTGTCAGCGTGAACATCGTGACTGATCCTGACACGCCAGCAAACAAAAACCTGATCATCAAGAGCAAAAGCCTTGCTGCGTCGGAGACGTACACATTCCCTGAGTTGGTCGGTCAGATTTTGCAGACGTCGGGGTACATCTCAGCTGTGGCCAGCGCAGCCAGCGCTATCAACATCCGCGTCAGCGGTCGGGAGATTTCATGATTCAGCTGATGTCTAACACCGCGCCTACTTTGCTTATGCAAGGCAAGGCGCGCGCGTTGGAAGCTGAGTTGTTAAAGATGCCCCAGGCTGACATCATTACAGAGCATACTTTTAAACCAAATGTGTACGAACGAAAAATAATAGTGCCTGCATGGACTGTTTTGACAGGCGCTGAACATAAAACAGCGTATCGCGTTAGGTTGGAAAAAGGAACCATAGCCGTAAATACTGACGAGGGGGTTAAAGTGCTAACAGGCCCTTGTGAGTTTGATGCAGAGGCCGGTATGCAGCGGGCGGGGCGTGTTTTTGGTGAAGAAGTAATATGGGTTGATGTGTACGAAAACCCAGATAATTGCACTGATTTGGCAGTGCTTGAAGATAAGCTGTACGTTGTACCTGAAATTGGTCTAGCTGACAGCCGCACAGAAGAACAGAAAGCACGTATTGCTTATCGCGCGTTTCTATATAAAATAGGGCTGCAAGATAAGGATGTCGCTGAAATTCTTTACGCACCAAAAGATGCGCCAGACGACATTTGTCTTGTTGTGGCGCGTAAAATGCAACTGAGGTATGACGTAGCGTCATAAGGAGAATATTATGGCAGGATGGACAGCAGCGGCTATTGTAGGCAGCGCATATTTAGGCTCCCAAGCAGCAGGCAATGCGGCAGACACGCAAGCCGCAGCAACAGGTCAAGCCGCGCAACTCTCAAACGAACAGTTTCAACAGACACGTCAAGACCAGATGCCTTGGCTGCAGGCTGGGGGGCGAGCGCTGACCAAGTTGGAAGGCGCGGTCGACTACACGCCTTTTGCATACGACGAGTTTACGAAAGACCCAGGCTATGCATTCCGCCTCAAAGAAGGTCAGAAAGCACTGGACGCTCAAGCAGCTGCTAGAGGCGGTTTGATTTCTGGCAACGCCCTGCGTGCTGCAATGGGTTACGGCCAAGAGATGGGCTCGCAAGAGTACCAGAACGCATTCAATCGTTACCAACAAGAGCGCGCGGCTAAGCTGCAACCTTTGCAATCTTTGGCAGGTGTTGGTCAAACGACAGCAGCCAACCTTGGCGCGGCTGGCGCGGCTAATGCCGGCGCTGTTGGCAACTACCTGACTGGCGGCGCGGCGGCAAGTGCTGCGGGGCAAGTTGGCGCAGCTAACGCTGTTTCTGGTGGCTTGGGTACATATTTGAACTACAACCAAGGCAACAATTTGGTGAGTGCTTTGCGTCAAAATCAATACAATCGCCCCGCAGCAACAGGGCAGTTTGAATCCGACATAAACACCTACGGTTTTAACGGATAAGGAATAAAAATGGCCATCGATCCATCTATCGCCCTTGGCGTAAAGCCACTTCAGCTTGAAGATTCTTTAGCTCAATACGGCAAAATTGCTGCTATCCAAAGCGCGCAGAATCAAAACCAGTTGGCTCAATACCAGCTGAGTTCTGCTCAACGCGCCGACGAAGACCAGCAGGTCATTCGCAACTCTCTCATGGGTAAGACGCCTGGCACACCTGAATATCGTCAAGCCGCGCTAGAAGCGTATGCCAAAACTGGCAACATTAAAGGCTCGCAAGAGTTTTTAAAAAGCGAAAATGAAAGCACTAAGCTGAAAGCTGAAACTCTTGGAAAACAGTTTGAAGCGCGTCGGGAAATGTATGGCAATTTAGCCATGAACCCTTCGGACGAAAACGTCAAAGCGCATTTGCAAGACTTGGTGTTGAATGGGTTAGAAACACCTGAGCAAGCGCAACAAGGTTGGACTATGGTGGCAAATAAGCCATTAGCTGACCGCGCTAACTATTTCAACGGTTTAGCGCAGAAAGCCCACGAGCGTGTGACCAACGCGACAACAATACGCGGTCAGAATATGACTCAAGCTACGGCAATTCGCGGGCAAGATTTAGTAAACGCGCGCGCTAAGGAGCGCGGCGATCTTAAACCCGTGCCTGTACACGCACAAAAAGCAATTACTGGTGCGGCATCCACTATAGCTAAAATTGACGCTGCAATCGCTGCGTTGGAAGCAAATCCAGACGCAGTTGGTTTAAAAGGTCTTGCGCCCGACATTGCATTGAACCGCATGGACCCTGAAGGCACCGTTGCTCGCGCCAAACTCGCAGATATTGGATCGTTAAAAATACATGAGCGTAGTGGCGCCGCCGTTACAGCATCTGAAACACCACGTTTGAAGCCGTTCATCCCTTCTATTTCTGATGATTACGATACCGCGCTGAAAAAACTTAATGATATGCGCAACCTTCAATTCGCAGAACAAGAAGTCTTGACTGGCACTTACAACAAAGACCAAGGTTTCCGTGATTTCACGGCGCCTCAACCGACAGGCGCAACGCCAGCAGCGCCTGCAACCCCTGCGGCTCCAGCAGCCACGAATGTTGTAACATTACCCAACGGTAGCAGTATGACTTTTCCCAACGCAAAAGCAGCAGCAGAGTTTAAGAAAAAAGCGGGGCTCTAATGGACTATGAAGCGCTTGCAAAACAATACGGCGGCGTAGTAACTGCGCCTCCTGCTGTTGACTACGAGGCACTCGCACGCCAATTTGGCGGCGTACCGATGCAAGTCGGCACAGGTGTAGATGCTATACCTGGCCAACGGTCTATTTCCAAGGCTGAGAAGCCTGAGTCATTAACTGATCGCATTGGCGGTTTGATTGAAATTCCAGCTGCCGCTGCTGCTGGTGCATTGACTAGCGTAGCCGCCCCGTTGGCCGGCATCTACGGCACGTTGACCAGCGGTAAGTTTGGCACGCCCGAAGGTATCCGCGCGGGGCAAGAGACGGCGCGCAAGGTTCAAGAGTGGGCGCAACCCCACACTCGCACAGCTCAAGAAGCCTTTCAGGCTGTTGCGCCTGTAATGGAAGCCATGGGTGCTATGGGCCCTAATGTCAACGCCATGAATGTTGGGCAAAACCAACTAGGCGCCGCGTCGCGCGTTGTTGGTGACCGGTACAACGCGTTACGCCCAGTTGAGCGTAAGGTATTAGGTCAAACAGTTCAAGAACGCAATGCAGATTGGCTTGCGCCGCGTGTCGCCGAAAGCTATGCAAACGCGCCAGTTATCGACGCAACTAAAGCCGCGCATCGTATTGGCTACGTCGTAAATCCCGAAGTAACAAACCCAAATAAAGCGAACCGATTTAAGAGCGCGGTCGTCGGGGAACAATTCGATGAATTGGCGGCTAAAGCAAATGCTGCGCAAACCATAAAAGCGGTTAGCGAAGACTTAGGCGTGCCGCCAACGCAAAAACTTGATAAGGCTGCGGTAGACGCCGCATTAGACAAAGCAAGCGCTGGGTACGATCCAATTCGTAAAATGGAATCGTTAACGGTACCAGAAGAGTCAGTGTCTGCACTTGAGTCGTTGCGTAAACAATCGCCTATTGGCGGTGAAGCAGCAACTGCCGAAACTAATCGGCTCATAAACGAAACGCTAGACAAACTGCAAAAAACAACTTCTAGTGCTTTTTCTGGTGTTGGCGGCGAACGCACACATGTAGGCCGCAATGGCGCGATGATCTTGAACGACATCCGTACGATGCGTCAAGACGCGCAAGCTATCTATAAAGCTCAAAAGATCAATCCAGATCCTTTAGCAATTGCTAGCGCCGACACAAAAATGGCGATATCTAAAATTTTGGAAGATATCGTCGACGCAAACGCGCCGAACCCTAAAGTGTTGAGCGACATGCAAAAGGCTCGCACACGCATGGCGCAGATATATGACCATGATTTGGCGATTGATTACGCAAATCACACAGTGGATCCACAAGTTTATGCCAAGCTGCTAAATGAGCGCAAAGGCAACATGACTGGCGTGGGCGCGGACATTGGTAAAGCTGCGGCTACATTTCCTGACATAGTGACAGCGCAGCCTTTGGCCGCCCCAGCATTGCCAACAGTTAAACGGTCAGGCATAGGTGCGGCTATCGGCGCAGTTCTTGGTGGTGCGGTGGGTAATTACCCAGGTGCAATTGCTGGTGCTGGTGCCGGCGCAGCTGCAGGCAGCTTAGGCGCACGCGCTATGGCGCGTAACATGTTGACACCTGAGTATCAGGCTGCCAGAGCCATGCCAGTCGATTACCGGCCAGCGCCGAACAACTTGCGTCCTGCTGACATCAACTACGGACCCAACCAATTGGTGCCGTATGATTTCGGCCAAGTTACAACCGAGGCACCGAACTTTGTCTTGCGTAATAACCAAGAAGCGCCCGCGTATATGCCGCCAGCTTACCCTCAGCTGACGCAATTTGGCGATTTTCAATCCACAGCTGACGCATTCCGCAATCAAGAAGCGCGTGCGGGCGTGCGATCACGCTTGCAAGGCCAACAAGCGGAAGCAGCGCAAGCCGCTGCCGAAGCTGCAGCACGTC
>JBPCSW010000039.1:0-2659 GCA_051006675.1 Fluviibacter sp. | reverse complement strand
TCACCCGGCATCACCATCTCTGTACCCGCTGGTAACTCAACCGCACCCGTTACGTCCGTTGTACGGAAGTAAAACTGTGGACGGTAGCCGTTGAAGAATGGTGTGTGACGACCGCCTTCATCTTTACCCAATACGTAGATCTCTGCCGTGAATTTTGTGTGTGGTTTGATAGAACCGGATTTAGATAACACTTGACCGCGTTCAATCTCTTCACGTTTTGTACCACGTAGCAATACGCCCACGTTATCACCAGCCATACCTTGGTCTAGCAATTTACGGAACATCTCCACACCAGTACAGGTTGTTTTCAATGTTGGTTTGATACCAACAATTTCAATCTCGTCACCGACCTTAACAATACCGCGCTCAATACGGCCTGTTACCACCGTACCACGACCTGAAATTGAGAACACGTCTTCCACTGGCATCAAGAATGTACCGTCAATGGCACGCTCTGGCATCGGAATGTAGCTGTCTAATGCATCGGCTAAGCGGAATATCGCTGGCTCACCGTACTCAGATTGGTCGCCTTCTAAGGCTAATTTAGCTGAACCAACGATCACCGGTGTGTCGTCGCCTGGGAAATCGTATTTGCTTAGAAATTCACGGATTTCCATTTCAACCAATTCCAACAATTCTTTATCATCAACCATGTCGGCTTTGTTCATGAACACCACAATGTACGGCACGCCAACTTGACGCGCTAACAAAATGTGCTCACGTGTTTGTGGCATAGGACCATCAGCAGCAGAACACACTAAAATAGCACCGTCCATTTGTGCAGCACCAGTAATCATGTTCTTAACGTAGTCAGCATGGCCTGGGCAATCAACGTGTGCGTAGTGACGGCTTGCTGTCTCGTACTCAACGTGCGCAGTATTAATCGTAATACCACGTGCCTTCTCTTCCGGTGCCGCGTCAATTTGATCGTAAGCCTTCGCTTCACCACCAAATTTCTTAGACAAGATCGTCGTGATCGCTGCCGTTAATGTTGTCTTACCATGGTCAACGTGGCCAATCGTACCTACGTTAACGTGCGGCTTGGTCCGCTCAAATTTACCTTTTGCCATTTAATTTTCCTTTAAATTCAATAATGTAAGAATAGTTACTATTACTTCTTATTCATGATGGCTTCAGCCACGTTTCTAGGTGCTTCTGTGTAATGCTTGAATTCCATGCTGTAACTTGCACGACCTTGTGAAAGCGAACGTACCGTGGTTGAGTAGCCGAACATTTCTGCCAATGGCACTTCTGCACGCACGACTTTACCTGTAGCGTTGTCTTCCATACCTTGAATGATACCGCGACGCGATGACAAGTCACCCATGATATCGCCCATGTAATCTTCTGGCGTCTCAACCTCAACAGCCATCATAGGCTCAAGCAAGATAGGATCCGCTTTACGCATACCGTCTTTGAAGCCGATAGAAGCAGCCATTTTAAAAGCATTTTCATTCGAGTCTACGTCGTGGTATGAACCGTCAAACAGGGTAACTTTCACGTCTACCACTGGGAAGCCTGCTAACACGCCCGAAGGAATGGTTTCGCGTAGGCCTTTTTCAACGGCTGGAATGAATTCACGAGGAACGGTACCGCCCTTAATCGCATCGATGAACTCAAAGCCTTTACCGGCTTCATTTGGCTCCATAACTAACCAAACGTGACCGTACTGACCTTTACCGCCAGACTGTTTAACGAACTTGCCTTCCACTTCCACTTTCTTCTTAATCGCTTCACGGTATGCCACTTGAGGCGCACCAACGTTTGCTTCAACGTTAAATTCGCGGCGCATACGATCCACTAGAATTTCTAAGTGCAACTCACCCATACCAGAAATGATGGTTTGATTGGTTTCTTCATCGGTTTTAACACGGAACGAAGGGTCTTCTTGGGCTAAACGGTTTAAAGCCACACCCATTTTCTCTTGGTCAGCTTTAGTTTTCGGCTCAACAGCCACGTGAATAACCGGCTCAGGGAACACCATGCGCTCAAGAATAATTTCATCGTTAACGCTACATAAGGTATCACCAGTAGTGGCTTCTTTTAAACCGATTGCTGCGGCAATGTCACCAGCACGCACTTCGGTTAAGGGCTCTCGTGTATTCGCGTGCATTTGCACAATACGACCAATACGCTCTTTTTTGCCTTTAATTGGGTTGTATACCGTATCACCAGCGTTGATAACACCAGAGTAAACACGGAAGAAGATTAACTGACCCACAAACGGGTCGGTCATAATTTTGAATGCTAAAGCAGAGAATTTCTCGTCATCGGACGCTTTAAGACGGATCTCTTTGCCGTCACCGTCTTCAGCTTGTGTTGGTGGAATGTCGGTTGGTGCTGGCATCAACTCAATCACCTTATCCAGCATGGCTTGCACGCCTTTGTTTTTAAATGCTGAGCCACAAACCATAGGGACGATTTCAAACGCAATGGTACGAATACGCAAGCCAGCTAGGATATCCGCTTCAGATAAATCGCCTTCCTCAAGGTATTTATTCATTAGCTCTTCGCTCGCTTCAGCAGCCGCTTCCACCATGTTCTCACGCCATTTATCGCATTCTGCTTTAAGTTCAGCAGGGATATCGCGGTAATCGAATTTCATGCCTTGTGAGGCCTCATCCCAGATGATGGCCTTCATCTTGACGAGGTCGACCAC
>JBPCSW010000038.1:0-5555 GCA_051006675.1 Fluviibacter sp. | reverse complement strand
GCATAGTGCTGGATGGCAGCTTCCCGGGGCAATAGATCGATGATGGCACCATTATTAATAACCAGGGCGTGATCTTCGAGGATGATTCCCGATGGTTCCACTGGAATAATCCAGCGCGGGCAGATCATCAGGTCTGCTGGGATCGGGATTGGGGTTTGGGTTGGCGAAGGAGCGTGGATAGGCATGTTCTGCATGTTAAACTTGAACAATTTTTCCGGATACCGGTTTCTGGCAGTTTTGCTGTCTAAGCACCCGATTTTTACCGGAAAGTTTCTGAACCGTACCATTTTTGCCCAGTCACGAAAGTTTTATGGACAATTTCGCCAAAGAAACACTACCGATTAGCCTCGAAGACGAAATGCGTCGCTCGTACCTTGATTACGCCATGAGCGTGATCGTGGGTCGTGCGCTGCCGGATGTGCGAGACGGCCTCAAGCCGGTGCACCGTCGTGTGCTGTTTGCGATGCACGAGCTGAACAACGACTGGAACAAGGCCTATAAGAAATCGGCCCGCGTGGTCGGCGACGTGATCGGTAAGTACCACCCGCACGGTGACACTGCGGTGTACGACACGATTGTTCGTATGGCGCAGGACTTCTCGCTGCGTTACATGCTGGTGGATGGCCAGGGTAACTTTGGTTCGGTCGATGGCGATAACGCGGCGGCGATGCGTTATACGGAAGTACGTATGGCCAAGATTGGCCATGAGCTGCTCGCCGACATCGATAAAGAAACGGTTGATTTCGGACCAAACTATGATGGTTCGGAACAAGAGCCGCTGATTCTGCCAGCACGTATTCCAAACCTGCTGATTAATGGTTCGTCGGGTATTGCCGTGGGTATGGCAACGAATATCCCGCCGCACAACCTCTCTGAAGTGATTGCCGCCTGTCTGGCGCTACTGGAAAACCCGGATCTGACCATTGATCAGCTGATCGATATCGTTCCGGCACCAGACTTCCCGACGGCCGGCATTATTTACTGCATCTCTGGTGTGCGTGATGGTTACCGTACCGGCCGTGGCCGTGTAGTAATGCGTGCCAAGACGCACTTCGAAGATCTGGACAAGTCGGGTAACCGTCAGTCGATCATCGTTGATGAACTGCCGTATCAGGTGAATAAACGTACCCTGCTCGAGAAGATTGCCGAGCTGGTGAACGAGAAGAAGATTGAAGGCATTTCGGAAATCCGCGATGAGTCGGATAAATCCGGTATGCGCGTGGTCATCGAGCTGAAGCGTGGCGAGATCCCGGACATCATCTTGAACAACCTGTACAAGATGACGCAGCTGCAAGACACCTTCGGTATGAACATGGTGGCGCTGGTTGATGGCCAGCCACGCCTGCTGAATCTAAAGCAGATGCTGGAATGCTTCCTGGCGCACCGCCGTGAAGTGGTCACACGTCGTAATGTGTTCGAACTGCGCAAGGCACGTGATCGTGGCCACATCCTCGAAGGCCTGGCTGTTGCGCTGTCGAACGTGGATGAAATCATCGCATTGATCAAGGCAGCGCCGACTCCGGCTGATGCCAAGGTCGGCCTGATGTCGCGTACCTGGAAGAGCCCGGTCGTTGAAGAAATGCTCAAGCGTGCTGCGGCTGAAGCATCGCGCCCGGAAGGTCTGTCGCCAGAATACGGTATGTCGGCCAAGGGTTACCGCATGTCGGACATTCAGGCTCAAGCCATTCTGGAACTGCGTCTGCAGCGCCTGACCGGTCTGGAACAAGACAAGATCGTTAGCGAATACCGCGAAGTGATGGAAAAGATTGCCGATCTGATCGACATCCTTTCCAATGCCGCGCGTGTGACTGAGATCATTGCCCAGGAACTGAACGAGGTTCGTGAGCAGTTTGCTATTGGCACCAAAGATAAGCGCCGTTCGGAAATCGTGACCCATACCCAGGATCTGGGTGTGGAAGATCTGATCGCGCCACAAGACATGGTGGTGACGCTATCGCACACTGGTTACATCAAGAGCCAGCCACTCACCGATTACCGCGCGCAGCGTCGCGGCGGTCGTGGCAAACAGGCGGCAGCGATTAAAGACGACGATTTCGTTGAGCACCTGTTCGTGGCCAATACCCACGATTACATCCTGTGCTTCAGTAACCGTGGCCGCTGTTACTGGCTGAAGGTTTATGAAGTACCGCAGGGTTCGCGTATCTCGCGCGGTAAGCCAATCGTGAACATGTTCCCGCTGGACGAAGGCGAAAAGATCAACGCCATTCTGCCGGTCAAGGAATTCGCCGAAGACCGCTACGTATTTATGGCAACGTCGCAAGGTACCGTGAAGAAGACGCCGCTGTCTGATTTCTCGAACCCGCGTAAGGCCGGCATCATTGCCGTGGCGCTGGATGACAACGATTTCCTGATTGGCGCGCTGCTCACTTCGGGTAGCAACGACATCATGATTGTATCGGATGCTGGTAAAGCCGTCTGGTTCGACGAAGAAGATGTACGCCCGATGGGTCGTCCGGCCCGAGGTGTGCGTGGCATGAAGCTGCAGAAGGATCAGAACGTGTTGTCACTGCTGGTGGCGCATGATGATTCCGAAACCGTGCTGGTCGCTACCGAAAATGGTTTCGGTAAGCGCACGGCACTGGCTGACTTCCGCCACTCGGGTCGCGGTACGCAAGGCGTGAAAGCCATTGCCGATAGCGCGCGTAACGGTCGTGTTGTTGCTGCCAAGCTGGTGAGTGACGAAGACGAAATCATGCTCATTACCACCGGTGGCGTACTGATCCGTACCAGTGTCAAGGAAATCCGTGAACTGGGTCGTGCCACACAAGGTGTGACGCTGATCTCACTGGATGATGGTGAAAAGCTGGCGGGCCTGGAAAAGATCGTTGAAACTGACGACGAAGAAGAAAATTAATTCACCGGACTAAATAAGATGCGTCACTGGAATTTTGCTGCAGGCCCCGCCACCATTCCGCTGGCGGTGCTTGAGCAGGTGCGGGAAGAATTGCCCGATTGGCATGGTGCCGGTTGTGGCGTGATGGAAATGAGTCACCGTGGCAAGATCTACACGGGTATCTACGAGCAAGTGATTGCTGATCTGCGCAAGCTCATGGATATCCCGGAAGACTATGCCATCCTGTTCTTGCAGGGCGGTGCCACACTCCAGTTCTCGCAGATTCCGATGAACATTCTGGATGGTGGGTCGGCAGACTATCTCACTACCGGTGCCTGGTCGGAAAAAGCCGTTAAAGCCGGCCAGCGTCTTTATGGCGATGCGATTCGCGAAGCCGGTACCAGTGCAGATAGCGGCTTTACCCGTCTGGTCGATCCAGCGTCGATGACGCTCAACCCGCAGGCCAAGTATCTACATTTCTGCAGCAATGAAACCATTGGCGGCGTTGAAGTGTTCGACCTCAAGCAACTGGGGGTAGCTGTTCGTCCCGGTGTGCCTCTGGTTGCCGATATGTCGTCGAACATTCT
Source organism: Fluviibacter sp. (assembly GCA_051006675.1). Lineage (GTDB taxonomy): Bacteria > Pseudomonadota > Gammaproteobacteria > Burkholderiales > Rhodocyclaceae > Fluviibacter. Next base: position 2,114 of record JBPCSW010000038.1, on the reverse strand, counting down.
GTCGCGCCCAATCAATGTGCGTGACTATGGCCTGATCTACGCGGGTGCTCAGAAGAACATTGGTCCGGCAGGCGTCACGCTCGTTATCGTGCGTAAAGACTTGTTGGGTAAAGCTTCGAAAGCAATTCCTGCGCTAATGGATTACGCCGAGCAGGAAAAGAATACCTCCATGCTCAATACGCCACCCACCTTTGGTATTTACATGTCGGGGCTGGTATTCCAGTGGTTGCTCAAGCAGGGTGGTCTGCCGGCCATTGCCAAGATCAATCAGGCCAAGGCTGAGCTGCTCTACAAAACCATCGACGGTAGCGGTGGCTTCTATACCAACAAAATCGCCACCGATTGCCGTTCGTGGATGAACGTCCCATTTACGCTGAAAGACAAAGCGCTTGATCCGATCTTCCTGGAAGAATCGGATAAGGCGGGTTTGCTGGCACTGAAGGGTCACAAACTGGTCGGCGGTATGCGTGCCTCGATCTATAACGCCATGCCGATGGAAGGCGTACAGGCGCTGGTGAACTTCATGAATGATTTCATGCGTCGTCACGGCTAATTTATTCACCGGCAGTCAGCAAGGAGAAGGTGATGTCATCAGAAAAGAATTCGGGGCAGACGATCCAGGAAGCGCTGGCTGTTGTTCGCCAGCAGATCGATGGCATTGATGGCACGTTGTTGGAGCTGCTGAACCGTCGTGCTCAGTGTGCTCGCGAAGTCGGTGACATCAAAGCGCGCTTTGGGGATGATGGCTTCATCTACCGCCCGGAGCGCGAAGCGCAGGTGCTGCGCCGCCTGCAGGAGTTGAATCAGGGGCCATTGGCTGACGAAACTATCACCCGTTTGTTCCGTGAAGTGATGTCGGCCTGTCTGGCGCTGGAACAACCGATTGGTGTGGCCTTCTTGGGTCCACTCGGTACGTTCTCTGAGTCCGCGGCAGTCAAACAATTTGGCCATGCCGTGCGTCTGTTGCCGCAGGCGTCGATTGATGATGTCTTTCGTGAAGTCGAAGCAGGGCATGCTGATTACGCCGTGGTGCCGGTCGAGAACTCTACCGAGGGCGCGATTGGCCGTACGCTGGATTTGCTATTGGGCACTTCGCTCAAGATCTGTGGCGAAGTCGTGGTGCGTATTCACCAGAACCTGTTGACGCGCGCATCAGGCCTGGGTGAGGTTAAACAGGTGCTGTCGCATGCGCAGTCTCTGGCCCAATGCCATGAATGGCTGAACCGTAACCTGCCGGATGTACCTCGTATCCCTGTTGCCAGTAATGCGGAAGCAGCGCGTCGTGCAGCAGAAGATCCGAGTGTTGCAGCCATTGCCGGTGAGGCAGCGGCCGAGCGTTATCAGCTGCCACATCTGGCCAGCAATATTGAAGATGAACCGAACAACACGACCCGTTTCCTCGTGCTTGGACGTTTTGCAGCGGGCGTATCCGGTCAGGATAAAACCTCGCTGATTCTGTCGACGCCAAACCGCACTGGGGCGCTGCAGTCGCTGCTGGCGCCGCTGGCGCAGGCGGGCGTATCGATGACTCGCTTGGAGTCGCGTCCGGCGCGCCATGCGCTGTGGGAATACGTCTTCTTCGTCGATATCGAAGGGCACGCCGACGCAGAGCCGGTGAAGGGTGCCTTGGAGAAGCTGGCGGCAGATGCGGCTTATCTCAAGGTGCTGGGCTCTTATCCGATTGCTGTTTACTAATATCGAATACACGCTATGACGCTGCTCGACCACGCTTTATCGAACATCAAGAAGATTGCGCCCTACCAGCCAGGTAAACCCATTACCGAAGTCGCGCGTGAGCTGGGCTTGCCGGTTGAATCGATTATTAAACTGGCGTCCAATGAAAACCCGTTGGGTATGAGCCCTAAGGCGCGCGCCGCCGTGCAGGCTGCCATTGATGGCCTGGCGCGTTACCCGGATGACTTTGAACTGAAGGCAGCGCTGGCAAAACACAATGGTGTGGATGCTAACCAGATCGTTCTGGGTAATGGATCGAATGATGTGCTGGAGTTGATTGCCCAGGTGTTTCTTGCGCAAGGTCGTTCGGCCGTGTTTTCCGCGCATGCCTTTGCGGTGTACCCGCTGGCCACCATGGGTGTGGGCGGTGAATGCATTGC
>JBPCSW010000037.1:0-4451 GCA_051006675.1 Fluviibacter sp. | reverse complement strand
GTATGAACACAGCTCATACCATTACGTACCGCTTTGAAAGACCGAGCAAGCTGTGCGACCGGTTGCAAAACACCGGTTTCATTATTCGCCGACATCACCGACAGCAAGCACGTGTCGGCTGGCAGTGCTGAAATGCTGGACGTTTCAACCACACCCGCAGTATCAACACCGATTTCAGACACCGCCCAGCCAGAACGACCCAGTGCGCGCACCGGCTCGGCAACACAAGGGTGTTCAATACGGCTGCAGGCCACACCGGCCAGCGTACCGGCTTCTGCCATCCTGGCATCAGCGAAACCACGAATTAGTAGATTATTTGCTTCGCTACCGCTTGCGGTAAAAATCACTTCCGATGGATCGGCATCAATCGCATCAGCAACCTGCGCTCTCGCCTTATCGACGGCACGGCGCGCTTCTCTGCCCGCCGTTTAGGTCGCCGATGCATTGGCGAATTGAGAACCCATGTAGGGCAACATGGCTTCAAGCACAAACGGATCCAGCGGCGTGGTCGCGTTATGGTCGAAGTAAAGCGTTGCCATGATCTAACTCAGGCGGCCTGCGCCACGCTAAAGGACACGGTTTTCGAATCCGACTTGGCTGCTTGCGCCGCAACTTTCTTGCGCTGCTTCTCGACCAGCTCAGACAAGGTCACCGATGCCAGATAATCAAGCATCTTGCGGTTGAGCGTCGACCAGAGATCGTGCGTCATGCAACGATGATCGGATTTGCAATTCTCGAGACCACCGCACTGCGTGGCGTCCAGCGGCTCATCGACGGCCAGAATTACATCAGCCACCGTGATTTCGAGGGCATCACGTCCCAGGCAGTAACCACCACCCGGCCCACGTACACTCTCGACAATCTTGTGCCGACGCAGTTTGGCAAACAACTGCTCCAGGTAGGACAGGGAAATATTCTGCCGTTCGCTAATCGATGCCAGGGTTACCGGACGATCACCGACGAAGAGCGCCAGATCAATCATGGCAGTCACTGCAAAACGGCCTTTGGTCGTTAATCTCATAATGCCTCCCGTTGGGATTGGGGCTGGTTTTAACTGTGTTGGAGCGCCAGGCGCTATATCCAAGTATTTGAGTCAACTATACTGCGTAGGGCTGCAATTAGTCAACTATTTTGCTCAGGTATTGCGGATCAAACTTATCGGCCACCGAATTTGCCTCGTCTACCTGCATACCCGAAGCTTCAAGCTTCTTGAGCAGCTGTTCCAGGCGCTGATCCGTTTCAGCGGCATGCTCCAGCAACGCATGCAATGCTTTGGCATACGGGTCACTGGCATCCCGGTTAATGGCATAGGCCGTAAAACCCAGCTTGGCAGCCTGGGGCGACGTATCCTGGGCCTTTTCGTTTTCGATGATTCGTGCCGGGTTCCCTACGGCAGTCGCCCCCTCCGGCACATCCTTCACCACTACGGCATCGCTACCGACACGCGCACCAGTGCCTATCGTAATCGGGCCGAGAACCTTTGCACCGGCACCAATCACCACACCGGATTTTAAAGTCGGATGACGGCGCCCTTTGTTCCAACTGGTGCCGCCCAGCGTTACCCCGTGATACAGCGTGACATCATCTTCAATAATGGCGGTCTCACCGATCACAACGCCCATGCCGTGATCAATAAAGAAACGGCGGCCAATCGTTGCCCACGGATGAATTTCAATACCGGTGAGAAAACGTGAAATATGAGAAATAAAACGTGCCAGCCAGTAAAAATGCCATTGCCACAAACGGTGCGCCAGACGGTGAAACATCATGGCATGCACCCCGGGATAACAGGTCACGATCTCCAGCGTCGATCGCGCCGCAGGGTCGCGTTCGAATATGGAGCGGATATCTTCCCGAATGGACTTGAGAATGGTCATCTAGGCGTCTGGGTCTTGTAATTTGAAAAGGCTTTAAATCAAGCCTTCGACGCCTTGCATTGTACTAATTCCGACTTTTTTAATCAACCTTCTGCGGCGCTTTCAGGGCAGAAATGATGCCCCGCAGAATATTCACTTCATCGGCCTCGAGACGGGTGCGCTCAAAGATCCGCCGGATCTTGGGCATAAGTCGTCTCGGCTTCTGCGGATCATGGAATCCCGCTTCGATCAGCACCGCTTCAAGATGGCCATAAAACCCTTCAACGGCATCCACGGTCGCCAGCGGCGATGCATAGCGTGTGGCACCCGTATCCACGGAAGCTGTATTTCCGGAAACTTCTTTCAGCAGATAGGTCATGATCTGCACAGCCGCACCCAGATTCAGGGAACCATACGCCGGATTTGTCGCAATACTTACCTCAGCACGGCAATGCTGCAGCTCTTCATTCGTCAGGCCATTGGTTTCATTGCCAAATACAAAAGCCGATAACGCTCCCTGTGCCCCACCCTGTTGCCAGTAGGCATGCGCGGCCGCTACTGCGGCCTTGGGCTGCAATGGCTCCGGCCCGAGTTCACGGGCGCGCACAGTCATTCCGAACGCCCCGGTGCAGCCCGTCAGCGCCTCGGCAAGGCTATCCACCACTCGGCAACCCGTTACGAGATCTGCTGCCCCCGAAGCACGGCGTATCGCCACCTCATCAACCGCACACAACGGGTTCACTAAAAGAAGCTGGGCTCCCTGGCTGCTGTAACCCAAACCCATGGTTTTCATGGCGCGCGCCGCAGCACCGATATTGCCCGGATGCGATGGCCGGCACAGCACAATGCGCTGGCAATCCAGAAATGGAATCATCGGTAAATCCGGGTGGGTTAATTCGTCAGTCATGGGCTTTTCGTTACAGGTAAAAGGTGCGGCATTGGTCGACCAGCGGGCTGCCAACAGGTACAATACCGCCAATCGCGCGAACGAACCTCGTTTGCCACTTGCTCTGTGTCCCTGATATGCATCCCTTTCTTAATGTTGCCGTTAAGGCCGCACGTCGTGCCGGTCAGATTATCAACCGCGCTGCCCTCGAAATCGAGAACCTTCAGGTTGCCCGCAAAGGCCAGAGTGACTATGTCACCCAGGTAGATCGTGCTGCAGAGGATGCCATCAAGGAAATTCTGCTCGAAGCCTATCCGACCCACGGCATTCTAGCGGAAGAATCAGGCAGTACTCATGCCAATGCCGAGTTCCAGTGGATCATCGATCCGCTCGATGGCACCACGAACTTCATTCACGGCTTCCCGCAATACGCGGTATCCATCGCCCTCACCCAGAACGGCCAATTGGCTCATGGCGTGATTTACGACCCGATGCGCAATGAACTGTTCACCGCCAGCAAAGGCCGTGGCGCGTTCCTCAACGATCGCCGCATCCGCGTTAGCCGCAGCGATCGCCTGGCAGACTCGCTCATCGGCACAGGCTTCCCGTACCGCATTTTTGATCGCGTCGATAACTACATGGGCGCCTTCCGGGAACTGACAGAAAAAACCGCCGGCATGCGCCGTCCGGGAGCTGCATCGCTGGATCTGGCCTATGTGGCTGCCGGCCGTCTCGATGGCTTCTGGGAATTCGGTCTGGCCCCCTGGGATATGGCGGCAGGCACCCTGATGATTCTTGAAGCCGGTGGCTTTGTTACCGACCTCAATGGTGATGGCGATTACATCAAAACAGGTGACGTTGTCGCAGGTACGCCTAAAGTGCACACACCCTTGCTACAGATCGTACAAAAGCATCTGACGAAAGCCAGCGCCTAAGTGTAGTGACACCGGGGTCATTGCCGACATGAGCAAAAAGAACGCCACCGCAGAGACCCCGGAACCCACATTGACGCCAATGATGCGTCAATATTTATCCATTAAAGAAAGCGTCCCGGACACCCTGCTGTTCTATCGTCTGGGTGATTTCTACGAGCTCTTCCAGGGCGATGCCGAAAAGGCCGCGCGCATTCTGGACATCACCCTCACCAAGCGTGGCCAGACCCCCATGGCCGGCGTGCCATTCCATGCTGCCGATCAGTACATTGCGCGCCTGATCAAGGCTGGTGAATCGGTTGCTATCTGCGAACAGATCGGTGATCCGGCCACCGCCAAAGGCCCGGTTGAGCGCGCCATCAGCCGCATCATTACACCCGGCACGGTAAGCGATGCCACCCTCATGGATGAGCGCCGGGAAAACCATCTCATGGCACTTTTTCCTGCCGGTGCGCGTTGGGGTGCGGCCTGGATATCGCTAGCGGCCGGTCGCATCACCCTCAGTGAAATTCCCGCCGATCAGATCAGCACCCTACTAGGACGTATCGAACCCACAGAGCTACTCGTCCCGGAAACCCATCCCTGGCAAGAATCCAATGACAAACCGCTGCGCCGCGCCGACTGGCTGTTTGATGCCGAGAGCGGTGCACGCACCCTTTGTGCCGCCCTCAACGTCAGCGCCCTCAGCGCCTACGGCGTAGACAGCAATGAAGACCAGCCGGCACTCGCCGCTGCAAGCACATTGCTCGATTACATCCAGGCAACACAGTTACGCAA
>JBPCSW010000036.1:0-3232 GCA_051006675.1 Fluviibacter sp. | reverse complement strand
GCCTTCTACATGATTGCCCAGATGGTAGGTGCAGGTCAGCTGATCAAGGTTCTGTTTGGTCTGGACTACACCATCGCTGTGGTGCTCGTGGGCATCCTGATGATGATGTACGTGCTGTTCGGCGGTATGACCGCGACGACCTGGGTTCAGGTGATCAAGGCTGTAATGCTGCTGACGGGCGCTACCTTCATGGCGGGTGCTGTACTGTTTGCCTTCGGCTTTAGCCCAGAGGCACTGTTCGCCAAGGCTGTTGAAATCCATCCGAAGCATGATGCACTGATGTCCCCAGGTGGCCTGATCAAAGATCCGATCTCGGCAATCTCGGTGGGTATGGCGCTGATGTTCGGTACGGCCGGTCTGCCACACATCCTGATGCGCTTCTTCACGGTGCCTAACGCCAAAGAAGCCCGTAAGTCTGTGGGTTGGGCAACAGTCTGGATTGGTTACTTCTACATCCTGACCTTCATCATCGGTTTCGGCGCGATTGTGTTCCTGATGCAGGATCCAGCTGCCTACTACGTTGATGGTGATCTGGCCAAGGGTCTGAAGGGCGGCGGCAACATGGCTGCTATCCACCTGTCGAACGCTGTCGGTGGTGACCTGTTCCTGGGCTTCATCTCGGCTGTGGCTTTTGCAACCATTCTGGCTGTGGTAGCCGGTCTGACACTGGCTGGTGCATCGGCTGTGTCGCATGACCTGTACGCTACAGTGATCAAGAATGGCAAGGCTGAGCAAGCGGCTGAAATGCGCGTATCGAAGATCACGACCATTGCTCTGGCTGTTCTGGCAATTTTCCTGGGCATCGCCTTCGAAAAGCAGAACGTTGCCTACATGGTAATGCTGGCCTTCGCAATTGCGTGTTCGGCTAACTTCCCAGTCCTGTTCATGTCGCTGATGTGGAAAGACTGTACGACTAAGGGTGCTGTAACGGGTGGCTTTGTTGGCCTGATCGCTTCGGCTGGTCTGACCATCCTGTCGCCAACCGTTTGGGAAGCCGTTATGGGCAACCCGAAGGGTAGCGCACCATTCCCTTACGGTTCGCCAGCGCTGTTCTCGATGACGGCTGCTTTCGCAACCATCTGGATCGTGTCGCTGCTCGATAAGAGCGCCCGCGCCCAGATCGACCGCGAAGGTTACCCAGCACAACAAGTCCGTTGCGAAACGGGTATTGGTGCTTCGGGTGCATCGGGTCACTAAGTGGCTTTAGCGTAACCTCGCGTTATGCTGAAAAGACCCGGGCTTCGGCCCGGGTCTTTTTTTTGTCCATTCAATCCATGGCCTTTGTTGCGCAATCCCTTAATGGGCGGGGCGATCAGCCTGTGCCGGATGTTATACTCACCGCCGTTCTAGCAGGAATTGCCCGGGTACTATGCCGCTTCATCTTATCGGACTCAATCACCATACTGCCCCCCTGGCAATCCGGGAGCGGGTAGCAATTGCTGCTGAGTCTGTAGGCAGCGCTCTCGGCACGTTGCGTCAAATGGGTGCTGCTGAAGAGGCAGCGATTCTTTCTACCTGTAATCGTACCGAGCTATATGTATCCGCAAATACAGTGGATGTGGTGCTCGACTGGTGGATGCAGCATGCGGGCATGTCGCTGGAAGAAGCCCGCCCTTATATTTATCATCATGCGGATCAGGATGCGGTTCGCCAGGCTTTGCGTGTCGCAGCGGGTTTGGACTCCATGGTGTTGGGTGAGCCTCAGATACTCGGACAGATGAAAGATGCTGTTCGTACGGCAGAACAGGTCGGTGCTTTAGGTAGCAATCTGCATCGGTTGTTCCAGCATGCTTTTGCTGTCGCCAAAGAAATTCGTAGCACGACAGGTATTGGCGAAAGTGTGGTTTCAATGGCCGCGGCCTCCGTGCGCTTGGCGGAACGTATTTTCGGTGATCTGTCTGAGCAGTCTGTATTGTTTGTGGGTGCTGGGGATATGGTTGAGCTCTGCGCTACACACTTTGCAGCCAGCAAACCTAAACGGATGGTAGTTGCCAACCGGACTATTGAACGTGCCAGCGAATTGGCGCATCAGATTCATGGCGAATCCATGCGCTTGAGCCAGGTGGCTGAGGCGTTACCGCAGTTTGATATTGTTATTTCGTGTACAGCCAGCTCTTTACCCATTATCGGCTTGGGTATGGTGGAACGGGCGATCAAGGCAAGGCGCCATCGACCGATGTTTATGGTGGATCTGGCGGTGCCACGAGACATTGAATCGGAAGTGGCTGATCTTGATGACGTCTTTCTCTACACGGTGGATGATCTGGCCAGTGTGGTGCAGAGTGGTGTGGCCTCCCGTCAGGCGGCTGTGGTTGAAGCGGAAAGTATTATTGCGGGTCGTCTCGGGGATTTTCTTGACTGGCATGCGCGACGTGCTCATGTACCCGTTATCCAGGCCTTCCGTGACGGTGCCACTCAATTACGGGTGCAGGAACTTGAGTTGGCAAGAAAGCGCCTGGCTAAAGGTGAGTCAGCCGAATTGGTGCTCGAACAGATGGCAACACGTCTGACAAATAAGTTTCTGCATGGACCGCTTTCTGCGATGAACAAGGCAGAGGCTGCTGACAGAGAGACTCTGCAGGAAGCAATGCGTCGTTTTATGGCGGGTTGGGACATCGCAGAATGAGCTGGTGGCTACTGACCTACCTGCTGTTGGGAATGGGCTCGGGTTTTGTGGCGGGCCTCTTTGGCGTAGGCGGTGGTTTGACCATTGTGCCGATTCTGCTGATGCTGTTTCAGGCTCAGGGTTTTCCTGATGCGCAGCTGATGCATTTATCGTTAGGCACAGCGATGGCAACGATTGTTGTGACATCGATATCCAGCATGCGTGCGCATCACCAGCATGGTGGGGTTCGGTGGGATATTTTCCGTTCTATGGCGCCTGGCCTGGTCGTAGGCACTCTGGTGGGCAGTTTGTTCGCTAGCCGTGTCCCAACAGACACTATGGCGATTGTCTTTACCTGCATCGTGTATTGGGCCTCGATACAGATGCTGCTCGACATCAAGCCAAAGCCAACGCGTGAGTTACCGGGTGCGGTCGGGCTGGTTGGTGTGGGCGGCCTGATTGGCGGTGTTTCAAGTTTGGTTGCAGCAGGTGGTGGTTTTTTATCGGTGCCTTTTATGGTGCTTTGTAACGTCAATATTCGTCAGGCTGTTGGTACATCATCCGCTTTAGGTTTCCCGATTGCCTTGGCGGGGGTTGTGGGGTACATCCTAGGGGGCTGGTCAATAC
>JBPCSW010000035.1:0-2649 GCA_051006675.1 Fluviibacter sp. | reverse complement strand
GCTTCGCAACGGTACCAGCCTATCTGGCTGATATGTTCGGCACCAAGTTTGTAGGCGCCATCCACGGCCGCCTGCTCACCGCCTGGTCGGCTGCCGGTATCTTTGGCCCCGTGATCGTTAACTACCTACGTGAGTATCAACTTGCCCATGGTGTAGCACGTGCCGATGCCTACAACATCACTATGTACATTCTTTCAGCGCTGCTGATTATTGGCTTCATCGCCAATTGGTTGGTGCGCCCGGTTTCTGAAGAGCTGCACATGAGCAAAGAAGAAGTCGCCGAAGAGAAGAAGCTTGCCGATGACACCCATGAACACTTTGTCTCGGATGTTGCTGCTATCGCTCACGAAGTAAGCCATTCATGGAAGATCGCGCTCGCCTGGGCCGCAGTTTCTATCCCGATGGCCTGGGGTATGTGGATCACGCTACAAAAGGCACTGCTGCTCTTCAAATAACACACCAAAAATACAAAAGCCGCCTGATATATTAGGCGGCTTTTTTGTCTCGAGCGATAACGCCCTATTCCACCGTCACGCTCTTAGCGAGATTCCGTGGCTTGTCCACATCCGGGCCCTTGGCCAGCGCCGTGTGATACGACAGCAGTTGTAGCGGCACGGTGTGGACGATGGGTGAGAGGCTGCCGGCATGATCCGGCACAGTAATCACGTGTACACCCTCTTCTGACTTGAAGCCGGTGTTGGCATCGGCCAGCACGAAGAGCTCCCCACCCCGTGCCTTCACTTCCTGCAGATTGCTCTTGAGCTTTTCCAGAAGGGCATCGTTTGGGGCGACAGAAATGACTGGCATGTCTTTATCAACCAGGGCTAATGGGCCGTGCTTGAGCTCACCAGCGGCATAGGCTTCAGCGTGGATGTACGTGATCTCTTTGAGCTTGAGCGCACCTTCGAGCGCGATCGGGTAATGCACCCCACGGCCAAGGAACAGAGCGTGCTGCTTATTAGCAAACTGCTGCGCCCATGCCTTGATCTGTGGCTCGACGCTGAGGACAGAGGTAATGGCCGATGGCAGGTGACGCAGGTCATCAACCAGTTTGGCCAGTGCTGCTGGCTGGATCGTGTTTCGGACTTTGGCGAGGACCAGAGTCAGCACGTAGAGTGCTGCGAGCTGGGTAGTGAAAGCCTTTGTGGAAGCCACACCGATTTCCGGGCCCGCATGAGTCAGGAAGCGTAGCGGACAGGCGCGAACAATGGCCGATTCCGGTACGTTACAGATGGCCAGAGTGTGAGGCATGCCCAGATCCTGGGCGTGCTTGAGTGCGGCCAGGGTATCAGCAGTTTCTCCGGATTGGGAGATGGCGATGACAAGGGTCCTCGGGTCCGGGACGCTGTCGCGGTAGCGATACTCACTGGCGACTTCGACACTAACCGGAATCTTGGCAATGCTTTCCAGCCAGTACCGGGCGGTAAGCCCAGCGTGGAAGCTGGTGCCGCAAGCGAGAATGAGAATGCGGTCGATGTTCTGGAAGATCTCTTCGGCTTTGGCGCCAAACCAACCCGCCTGGACGGTCTGTGCGCCACCAAGCATGTCGAGGGTGTTGATAATGGCAGCAGGTTGCTCGAAGATTTCTTTTTGCATGTAGTGGGCATAGTTGCCCAGTTCTACCGCATCGGCAGAGAGTTGCGATTCGGTTTCTGCCCGGGTGACGGGCGTGCCATCCTGACGGGCGATGCTGATGCTATCCGGAGTGAGGACAGCGACGTCACCGTTCTCGAGGTAGACCATGCGGCGGGTGACCTGCAGCAGGGCTGCGGTGTCGGAGGCGGCATAGTTGGCGTCATCGGCCAGACCCAGCACGAGGGGTGAACCTTCCCGGGCAACGATGGCGGTATGCGGGTTGTCTTGCTGGATCACGCCAATGGCGTAGGCACCGGTCAGTCGGGTACAGGCGGTGCGGACAGCCGAAACGAGGTCAGCGGCACCAGCCAGGTTATGGTGCACCAGGTGGGCGATGACTTCGGTGTCGGTGTCTGAGGTGAACTCGTAACCCGCAGCCTTCAGTTCGGCGCGCAGTTCTTCGTGGTTCTCGATGATGCCATTATGAACGACAGCCAGGCCATTAGAGATGTGTGGGTGGGCATTACGCTCACAGGGAGCCCCGTGGGTGGCCCAACGGGTGTGGGCGATGCCTGTTTCACCGGTGAGCTGCTGTTTCTCGGTTTCGGCGGTCAAATCGGCGACGCGACCGGCGGAGCGGACCCGAACCAGACCATCGCCATTCAGGACAGCAACCCCAGCTGAGTCATAGCCCCGGTATTCGAGTTTACGCAGGCCTTCGAGCAGCACCGAAACAATATTCTTACGAGCAACCGCAACCACTATGCCGCACATGGAACAACCCCGAAGTCATAAATTATTTGGGCAATTATACCGCTGAGCTACCTTAGCAAGGCCTATTTCACGGTATCGGTCATAAGCTTATGCAAAACATGTCTAGTCGCACAGTAACTCTTTCCGGATAATCAGCACATTCACTCTGAATTAATGAGGCTTTTCATGGCAATTGCAAAAGATGTCACCGCTTTAATCGGCAACACACCGCTCGTTCGCATCAACCGCCTCACCGAAGGCACCCAAGCCGAGGTGGTTGCAAAGCTTGAATACTTCAATCCCTCACATAGCGTCAAGGAC
>JBPCSW010000034.1:0-7184 GCA_051006675.1 Fluviibacter sp. | reverse complement strand
CTCGCCCTCTTTTCGGGAAAATCAGCCCGAACTAGCCAGAACCAAAGGCAATGAAAACGGACCGGTCGTGATCGGCTCTGAACGGCCGCGTCTCGAGTTGGGCAACGTGGGGGCCATCACTTACGGGGACCTTGTTGCGGAGTGGGCTGAGACATACATGAACGTCAGCCTGATGAGTTGGCAGGTTTACGCGTTGAACGGTTTGCTTTCGGCAGCTGCACCCGGTGAGTTTCTGCATCGTCGAGGGCTTGTTTCTACGGCTCGCCAGCAAGGCAAGTCGGTTCTGTTGACGGCCCTTATCGGTTGGTATCTGACAACGATGCCCAGCATTGTTGGGCGCCCTGTAAACATTCTGAGCGTGGCCAACATGCTTGACCGTGCCGAGGGTATTTTTGCGAACCTTGCGCCGATCCTGAAGGACACCTTTGACGCCAAGATCAGCCAAGTGGTTGGTCGTAAGTCGGTAATTCTTAACGGGTCAAAGTGGGAGATTCGAGCCGCGTCTATTCGTTTACACGGTGGCTCATACGATCTTGTTGTGGCCGACGAAGTGTTTGACATTCAGGCCGACGTTATTGAGACCGCAATCTTGCCGACGATGATTGCTAAGCCGAACCCGTTGTTTGCGATGTTTTCCACGGCTGGTGACGCAAACAGTGACTACATGCTGGCGGTCCGTGAGGAAGCGCTACAGGCTTTGGACACGGGAGAAGTCGGAGACTTGTATTTCGCCGAGTGGAGTTTGCCCCCTGAATGTGATCCGCGAGATGAGAAGTATTGGGGATTCCCGAACCCTGCACTCGGGACCACAGTGACTATGGCGGCGCTTCGAGCAGCTGCCAAAAAGGACTACTTCCTTCGTGCCCACCTCAACCAGTGGATCACGGCGCGTGGCGCATGGCTTGACCCGGGTGTCTGGGCTAAAGGAGCAACACAGCAACCATTCCCCACAGGCCCATCGTTCTTGGCTGTGGACACATCACTGGACGATTCGACGTATTACGGCGTGCGTGCCGCTATGGCAAACGGGCAGGTTGTGGTAGACGTGGCGTTTGTGTGCGATTCCGAGGACGCCATGTGGGAACAGATTGCTGTTTACATGGCTGACCATCAGTGCACGCTGGCGGTCACACCAACGCTTGAGATTCACGTGCCTCAGAACATGCGGCACCGGTACATCATGGTCGGCTATGGCGAATTACTGAAGTGGTCGAGCCTTGCCCAAAAGATGATTCTGGAAGGCAAGGTTTTGCACACTGGTTCACGCATGCTTGAGGAACATTGCCAGCGTGCCGTGATGGTGAAAACCGCTCAGGGCGCTGTGCTCAGTTCGCAGAAGTCACCCGGACCGATTGCGCTCTGCAGACTCATGGTATTTGCAGCATGTCTCATTTCGCGTCCAATGGCGCGACAGAAACCGACACTCGTTGTCTCAAACTGATGTATCCTCAAAACTGTTATGGCTATTTTCGGATCTAGGACCAAAGCAACTATTCAGGCTGTACCTGAATCTGAGGGGCACATTGCTGCAGCTGCTTCTGGTTACTACACCGGCAACGCTGGCAACATCGGCGCCAACAGCGTCGGCAACTACTACTCGTACTCTGAAGGTGTCCTTCGTAACAACGCTATGAGCGTGCCCACCATTGCACGCGCTCGAGACCTCATTGCCTCGGTCATATCGAGCACTCCGTTGCAGATGTATAAAGAAGCGTGGGACGAACAAGAGCAGGAAATGGTGAAGACCTACCTTGCACCACGTTCATGGTTGGCCCAGCCAGACCCTGCAATTCCATACAACACCCTTATGGCGTGGACGCTGGACGACCTTTTTTTCTTTGGAAAAGCGACGTGGTTTATTCAATCACGCACGAGCGACGGCTTCCCTAATTCGTTTACACGCTTACCTGCCAGCATGGTCACATACCGCGATCAGGCAGGCCCAGTGTTCTTTGCCCCTTCTAACGAGGTCTATTTTCAAGGTGGGCGTATTGACCCCGAAAACCTTGTGCAATTCATCAGCCCAATACAAGGAATCGTTTACCAATCCGAGACATCGGTGCAGACAGCAATCCGTTTGGAGAAGGCACGCTTCCGTAATGCGACGTCAACAATCCCAGCCGGGACACTGAAAATTACGGGTGGCGAACCCTTGACTGATGTTGAGATGCAGCAGCTGGGCGCCGCGTTCAACGCTGCTCGAGAGAACAACCAAACCGCTGTGATCTCGCAGGACCTTGACTACATCGAGACAAAAGCCAACCCTGCAAACATGATGCTGATGGAAGCCGCAAACTTTCAGGCTCTGGAAATGTGCAGAATCACGAACATTCCACCGTTCCTCGCTGGGGTCGATGTGGGCAGTTACCAGTACCAGAACGGCAAGGACGCGCGCGAACAGTTGTATCTGTTTGCAGCACGCGCCTACATGGACTGCATCGCCCAAACCCTCAGCATGAACAACATTCTCCCGGTCGGGACAAAGTGCGAGTTTGACATTGACGATTACCTTTCGGAAGTCATCGGTGCAGAAGCCGACGATCTGGAAGAAATGATGGACGCAAACAACATGCCCAGCATGGGCAGTGAAGGAGAACCAGCATGAAACAACTGGAGTTTGTAAACAACGGTTTCACAATTGAAGCAGCAGAAGGCACAGGCGCTAAAAGCCTGTCCGGAATAGCGGTCCCATATGGCGTTGAGGCCCAAGTTTCTGATGGCCGTCGTGTGGTCATCGAAGCAGGTGCTTTGCCAGTTGATGGCAAGAAGCCCAAGTTGCTTGTTGAGCATGACCCCCAGCGCCCCATTGGCACAGTGACCGCTCGAAACGAAAGTGAAGACGGAACTGCCATGCTGTTTACAGCAAAGGTGGCTGGCACAAATCTTGGTAATGAGACGATGCTTCTGGCATCAGAAGGTGTTTACGATTCCGTGTCAATCGGGATCACACCTACCAAGTGGAAAACAATTGATGGCGTGATGCACGTACAGGCAGCACGTTGGAATGAAATCTCAGTTGTGAACACACCGGCATTTGATGGTGCTACCATCACCGATGTGCAAGCATCTGCAGAACCAGAAGAAACACAAGAAGAAGAAACGCCCGAAACACAGGAGACTGAAGTGGCTGAAACCCCAACCCCCGAGGCAGTTGTTGAATCTTCAGCACCTGCTGTAATCCCAACACCGCTGTTCGCTTCAGCACCGAAGGAGCCACGTCTCCCATCGGCCGCTGAATACCTTGCAGCATTTCACGTAGGTGGCGATGTTCGCGCAGCTGCCGAACGCCAGATTCTTGATTACAAGAAGTGGAACCAATCACCAATCGAAGCAGCTGCTGGCGATGAGACCATTGCAACGAACTTGCCCGGCTTGCTCAGCGTTCCGGTACTCGGACCTGTGTATCAGGAACTTGCGTTCATTCGTCCACTCGTAAACGCACTGGGACCACGCGCAATGCCTAACCCCGGTGGCAACTCGTTCGTGCGCCCAACCATTTCCCAGCACACATCAGTTGCTGCACAGGCAAACGAATTGGCAGCAGTGACCACACAGTCAATGAACGTGGCCGCAAACACCGTGAGCAAAGTGACCCTCGGTGGCAGCATTGACATCTCGTACCAGTCAATCGACTTCACAGATCCAAACGGCCTCACCACCGTCATCAACGACCTCGCTGGCGAATACTTGCTCGCCACGGAAGGCGTGACAGCAACCAACCTCTTGGCAGCTGCAACCTCATCGGGCGTCTGGGACCTCTCAGCAACCGACTTCATGAAGTCGCTTTACGACGCAGCAGTTGACATCTCAACCACCACCAACCGCATGCCAACGCACATCATGGTTTCGCCAGACGTGTGGGCACAGATTGGCCAGTTGGCAGACACCACAAACCGCCCATTGTACGCCTACACAGGTGGCACTGGCCTTCAGGGCTACAACGCTCTTGGCCAAAACAACGTGGGCACATGGACAGGCGTCAACCCACTCGGTCTCGAGTTGGTCGTATCTTCCAAGTTGGCAGCAAAGTCCATGATCATCATGCACAACTCTGCTTTCGAGGTGTACGAACAAATGCGCGGCATGCTCTCCGTAGAACAGCCAAGCACCCTTTCACGTCTTGTCAGCATCTTTGGATACTTCGCAACATTCCGCGCCAACGCGCAAATGATCCGCAAGATCACACAGGCTTAATCCGAAAGGACAAAGGCCAGTGGCTGTTTACCAGATTACGAATAAGCAGCTGCTCGACAACTACGCAGTGGTCACACTGCTAGCGATGCACGAAATCAACATCGGCGATTCGGTAACGATCGCCGGTGTTGGTGCACCGTTTAACGGTACGTTTACCGTTTGGGAAGTTCCCGAGTATGAGTTCATCGGTGTAAACAATCAAGGTGAACTGGAATACAACGGGGCTAATCCAATGCCCAACCAGATCCTGTATCCATGCACAGGTTCCAATGTTGATCTGGTTGCTTCGAGCGGAACGCTCACACACACTCCCGTTTGCACATGGATTGACGGCCAAGACATTGCCGACTGGGTAGGCATTACTTACGCCAGTGACGCCACATTCTTGGACGCTTGTGCTTCAGCGGCAAACCAGTTCTGCTATCGCCGACGTGCAGAATCAGGGAACTTTGACAGCCTGTCAGTTTCGCCCGGTGCAGACACGACGCTTGGCACGACCATGTACGGCGGTGCCTTGTACCGCCAGCGTGGCGCTATAGACCAGTTTGCCTCATTCACTGAGATGGGCACAGCGCCCGTTGTGGGCCTGTCTCCCGTCATTAAACAACTGCTCGGTCTCGGTGCCCACTCGGTCGGCTGATGGCGTACACAGACCTTTTCAATGTCGCTCTGGACAACCTGACCACGAGCCTCACAGCCATCACTGGTTTGCGTGTTGTAAACAATCCGCAAAACATCAACCCCCCTTGTGTGTTTATTGACGCCCCAAACTTCGAGGCATTCAACTACAACATCGCACGCATTGAGTTTCCCGTGAAAGTCATCGGATCAGGCCCGGCAAACCTCACAGCCCTTCGAGACATTCTCAACAAATGTGCAGCTCTGCTTACAGCCAATGTGGCCGTGACGCGTGGCGTGCCTTCTTCTTTGGAGATTGGCGCACAGGTATTTCCGTCGTATGACCTAACCATCGAGATGAAAACTCAGGCTGGTTTGTGATGCGAAACAAAACAAAATCTGACAAAATCTAGGCGAACAAGGAGTTCCCCATGCCAGCAGCAAACACCGTCTATCTCTCCAACCCAGTCGTGACCCTCGGTGCATCAACATCAATCACCGGGTACTGCACCTCAGCGCGTTTGGTTCGCAAAGTCACAGCAGCGGACACCACCGTTTTTGGCCAGACAGCACGCACTTATCAGGGCACGCTTGAAGATAACGAGTTGACCCTGACCCTGTACCTTTCCTACGGCGCAAGCCCCGAGGTATACGCAGCACTCAAGGACATCGTTGGCACACAGTCAAACGTCTCGGTCGCGCCAGCAGCAGGCACAGCATCAGCAACCAATCCAAAGTTCACATTGACCAATGCGTACCTTGAAGAATTGCCAGTGCTCGATGCCAAGTTGGGCGAGATGAGCCAGATCGACATCACCTTCAAGGGTGGATCGTACGCAGCCGCTACGGCGTAAACAGAAACAAAGGGCTAAACAATGCAACTCACACTCGCAGTCCAAACAACGGACGGGGACTACACCGTCTCCACCAACCTCGGCGTCATCATCGCGTGGGAACGAAAGTTCAAGCGCAAGGTTTCGCAGCTGGGTGAAGGCATCGGTATGGAAGACCTAGCGTTCATGGCATTCGAGTGCTGTAAACAAAACGGCATCGTTGTCTCACCGGTGTTTGACGATTACATCAAGACGCTTATCGCCATAGATGTATTGGACGATGAAGACCCAAAAGTTTCCTAAAGGGCACGCACTCACGCATGTTGTGTGAGTTGCTTGCCGAGACAGGTTTCTGGCCGTCTGAGATTCCGTTTACCGTTGCAGCGTTGAACACGGTTGCTGAGGTATTTGAGGAACGGAACAAGGACAACTAATGGCAGCAGAAGTAAACGACATTTCGCTCAACATTGAGGTGCTGGGTCTGAAAGAAGCCCTGCGTACCTTGAACAAGATTGACAAGGCAGCACGTCGAGAAGTCACGAAGGACTACAAGAAGATTGTGGCGCCAGTGGTGGAAGACATCAAGAAGGACATTCCCCTAAAGCCAATCATGTCGGGCTGGGGATACCGGTGGTCGCTGGTTCGTACCGTCACTAAAAAGAATAAGCAAAGCGGTTTACGATTCAGCGAATCTAAGTCCACTGATCTGTTGCCGTGGAAAGGCAACGAGCGCGCCATGCTCAAGCCCTACATCTCAGGCAAAAAGCCACGAACCTTTGGCGCATACACAAGCAGTCTTGGCGTGTTCGGTATCAAGTGGAACGCCCCTGCAGCGACGCTCATTGACATGGCCCACACAGCGCATGCACCTGTGGCTTCGTCAATGATTGACACCTTGAACCGTCGGTTGGGGTCGGGGAAGTCTCGTATCATGTATAAGAACTGGGACCGACACCAGCGAGAAATTGAAGCCAACATGCAGGTACTAATTCGTAAGATCATGGACCGCACACAGAAGGACCTCGGCTAATGGCCATAACAATCCCCATCATTTCCGAGTTCAACGGGCAGGGCATTCAGAAGGCCATCAAGCAATTCAAGCAACTCGAAACAAACGGCCAGCGCGCCATGTTCGTATTGAAGAACGGAGCCAAAGCAGCGGCGGCTGGCTTCTTGGCTATCGGTGCGGCTGCAGGTGCAGCTGCTGTAGTCGGCTACCAGTTTGCCAAGATGGCTATTGAGGACCAGCGTTCCCAGCGCCAGTTGGCTCAGGCTTTGCGAGCCAGCACAAAGGCAACAGACGAAGACATCAAGACACGCGAGAAGTGGATTGATACCACAGCACGTGCACTCGGTGTCGCAGACGATGAACTACGCCCGGCCTACGCTCGAATAGTCCGATCCACGAAAGACGCCGACAAAGCACAGCGCCTACTCAATCTGGCGCTCAACATCAGCGCGGCAACTTCCAAGCCCCTGAGCACCGTGGTTGCCAGTCTCTCCCGTGCCTATGACGGCAACTTCATGTCGCTGGGCAAA
>JBPCSW010000033.1:0-3102 GCA_051006675.1 Fluviibacter sp. | reverse complement strand
GAAGGCGTCGAAATCTTTTTTACCCAGGTCTTCCGCAACGGCTTTTTCCACGCCGACATGCACCCGGGCAATATTCTGGTGGCGCATGATGGCCGCTACGTAGCCCTGGATTTCGGCATCGTCGGCACACTCAATGATGTCGATAAGAACTACCTGGCACAGAACTTCCTGGCCTTCTTCCAGCGTGACTACCGCCGCGTGGCCGAGGTGCATGTGATCTCCGGCTGGGCGCCCAAAGAGACACGCATCGACGAATTCGAAGCAGCCATTCGCACCGTTTGCGAACCCATCTTCGACAAACCGCTCAAGGACATTTCTTTCGGCAAGATTTTGCTGCGCCTCTTTCAGACCTCCCGCCGCTTTAACGTTGAAGTGCAGCCGCAGCTGGTGATGTTGCAGAAGACCCTGCTCAATATTGAAGGCCTGGGTCGCCAACTGAATCCGGATCTGGATCTCTGGAAAACTGCCAAACCTTTCCTGGAACGCTGGATGAGCGAACAGGTGGGCGTACGCGGATTCATTGATGGCATGAAGCGTGAAGGCCCCAACTGGGCCAAGATCCTGCCGCAACTGCCGCGTCTGATGCACGACTACCTCGCGCCTGATACAGAGCGCCTCAAGGCCGACGAAAAAGCGATTCGCGAACTACGTCGCACCGTACGCCACCAGCGCCGCCTGCTCTGGCTGAGTATCGGCGCTTCCACGTTAGCGCTAGCGGCCTCTGCTGCACTCTTCGTCCTTAACACACAGTCATGACGCCGCTACTCGGGTTTATTACGCTGTACCTGCTGGCCTCAATTGGTATTGGCCTGCTGGCAGCAACCCGGGTAAAAAACGCACGTGACTTTGCCGTAGCAGGGCGCTCACTGCCGCTACCGGTGGTGACCGCAACGGTCTTCGCCACGTGGTTTGGTGCGGAAGCGGTATTGGGTGTTTCCGCCACCTTTGTTAAAGATGGTTTGCGCGGCGTTGTGGCTGATCCCTTCGGCGCTTCGCTCTGCCTTATTCTTGCCGGCTTCTTTTTTGCCAGCAAACTGTATCGACTCAATTTGCTGACTATTGGCGACTACTATCGCCTACGCTACAACCATACGGTTGAATGGCTCAGCACACTGGCCATTGTGGTTTCGTATCTTGGCTGGGTCTCGGCACAGATCAAAGCATTGGGCCTCGTTTTTTATACCGTCACCGGCGGCCTGATTCCGCAAGACAAAGGCATGATTCTCGGTGCCGCTATCGTGCTCACTTACACCGTACTTGGCGGCATGCTGTCGGTAGCTATTCTCGACTTCGTGCAGATCACCGTCATCATGGGCGGTCTGATTTACATCGCCACCATCATTAGTGATCTGGCCGGTGGCGCAGGCAATGTCATTGCCCATGCCGATGCGGCAGGCAAACTGGACTTCTTCCCCTCCGGCGGCATGGATGTCTGGGTGCCTTTCGTCGGCGCCTGGATGACCATGATGCTCGGTTCCATTCCGCAACAGGATGTCTTTCAGCGCATCTCTTCGGCCAAAAGCGAACGCATTGCCATGGTCGGCTCCATTCTCGGCGGTTCGTTATATTTCTTGTTCGCGTTCATTCCGATGTTCCTGGCGTACGCCGCCACACTGATCGACCCCGCAATGTTCAGCAGCCTGCTCGACACTGATTCACAATTAGTACTACCGACACTTATTCTGCAGCACACGCCGGTTTTCGCCCAGGTCATCTTTTTCGGCGCGCTGCTTTCGGCCATCATGAGTTGCTCCTCGGCCACGCTATTATCGCCATCGGTTTCATTCACCGAAAACATTCTGCGCCCGATGTTGCCGCACATTTCGGACCGCATTTTCTTGTGGTTGATGCGCATTGTCATTGTGGCTTTTGCTGGCATGGTGTTGGCCATGGCGCTCACGAGTAGCACCTCTATTTTCAAGATGGTCGAGCACGCCTACAAAATCACTCTGGTCGTAGCATTCGTCCCACTTGTTGCCGGCTTCTACTGGAGGCGTGGCAACACCCAGGGCGCACTCTTTGCGATCTTCAGCGGATTCTTTACCTGGATTCTGTGCGAGGCTTTCTCGACAGAAGATGCTGTCTGGCCGCCGCAGATTCTTGGTTTGATCGCGGCGGTACTGGGTATGATCATTGGATCC
Organism: Fluviibacter sp.; assembly: GCA_051006675.1. Classification (GTDB taxonomy): domain Bacteria; phylum Pseudomonadota; class Gammaproteobacteria; order Burkholderiales; family Rhodocyclaceae; genus Fluviibacter. The sequence goes on along the minus strand of JBPCSW010000033.1, from coordinate 961 downwards.
TTGTTGCCACAGCGGATTGGCAAACCCGCACCTACGCCTTCGCACCACCATGCCGCAGAAGGCACCTATCATGTGTCACCCACCGGGCATGAAGCCGGCCAGCACCAGAACCATGGCCGACACAGCCGCTAAGCGCACATTGCACTGGCACAGCTGGCAGGCTCGCGCCCGCCAGAAGCCTCTGGCACTGGCGCTGGTGTACGGGTGGATCATTGTGTATGCCAGCCTCTACTCGGCCACGTCATGGCAAGACCGTGGCCTGGATCTTTTCTATTTTCTTGAAGGTCGCTGGCCAAAATACTGGACCTGGCAGGACGCATGGTTCAACGTCGTCGCCTACATGCCATTAGGATTTCTTTTATCGCTCTCGCCAATGCACCGCCCATGGCCCTGGGCACGGGTGTTGCTTCCGCTTCTGGCAGGCTTCCTGCTTTCCGCTAGCCTGGAAGCCCTACAAACTTTTATCCCTGGCCGCGTTTCTTCAGGACTCGATTTAACCTTCAATACTACGGGCACTCTGTTGGGCAGCGGATTGGCACTGATCTTCGGGCCACGCTTACTGGCTCTTGCCGGAGATGCGCGCAGAAAACTTGAGGTGCAACGTCTAAGCGCCGAAACCGGATTAATTCTTCTATGGCTATGGCTCTTTGCGCAAATCTCTCCGGAAACGGTGTTCTTTGGTTTGGGCGATTTGCGAGGTCTGCTCTCGCTCCCCACCGCACTGGCGTTTTCGCCCGCTTTGTATAGCCAACTGGAAACTGCGGTTGTCGCCATGCAAACGCTGGTCGTTACCTTTCTCATACAGGCCGTTTTACAGCGGGTGGGTCTACGCTGGTACATGGTCTTTTTTGCGGCAATCGGCACCCTGGCTGTCGGCGCACTCATTCGTGTCGTGTCCAGCTGGTTGCTGATCGGACAAACTATTGGCGCTCCGGAAGTCGCCCGTTGGGTAGCGTTAACC
>JBPCSW010000032.1:0-5679 GCA_051006675.1 Fluviibacter sp. | reverse complement strand
CCGGCGGCGCGTGGGATCGAAGAGCGTGCGCAGGCGATTCAGCAGGCGATTGCCGAAGCCGCTGCCGAAGACGTGGTGCTGCTTGCAGGTAAGGGTCACGAAACCGAGCAGGAAATTCGTGGTCAGCGCTATCCGTTTGACGATGCGGTTCATGCCAAGGCAGCTTTAGAGGCCTGGACTGAGCGGCAGCTGGCCGGAGCAGAGGTCTGATATGGCAATGAAGCCAATGCGCTCAGCGCGACTATCTGAAGCCGTGCCATTGTCTCTGGTGACGGATTGGTTATCGGCACCACTGCCAGCGGCGTCTGCAGGAATTATGGTGCAGGGCGTCTCAACGGATACGCGTACCTTGCAGCCTGGAGATTTATTTATCGCCTTGCGTGGTGAGCAGTTTGATGCACATGAGTTTCTGGAAGACGTGCGGGAAGCAGGTGCGGTTGCTGCGGTGGTTGAGTCGGGGCACCCGATGCTGTCATCGCCGGCGCTCGATGGCTGGCCGCTGATCGTTTGTGACGACACGCGTCATGCATTGGGTACGCTGGGACAAGCCTGGCGTCAGCGCTTCAGTCTGCCGGTTGTGGCTGTCACCGGTTCGAACGGCAAAACGACGACTAAGGAATTGGTGACGCATCTGTTTGCAGCTGCCGTGGGCGCGGATGCCGTATTGAGTACGCTGGGCAATTTCAATAACGAGATTGGGTTGCCGCTGACACTGCTGCGATTGAGTGCCGAGCATCGTTATGCCGTGATCGAGCTGGGGATGAGTCATCCTGGTGAAATTGCGGCTCTCGCGCAGCTGGCTCAGCCATCGATTGCAATCGTAACCAACGCACAACGCGCGCACCTGGCGGGTATGGGTTCGCTAGTCGGTGTGGCTGAAGAAAAAGGTAGCCTGTTCGATGCCTTGCCGGAGGGTGGTTCAGCGATCGTGAATCTGGATGATCCGCATGCCGATCAGTGGTTGGCACGCATTCAGGCCGGTCGCGAAGTGCTGGGCACGCATGTGCAATCAGCCAAGCAGTGCGGTGCTAGTGCGCCAGCCTTTGTCGCAGAGATCATCGAAACCAGCCTGCAGGGTCAGGTATTGCAAATGACCACGCCTGCCGCTCAGGTGAAGGTGATGTTGCCGCTGAGCGGGGCACATAACGCCAGCAATACGGCGCAGGCCATGGCCGCCGGTTTTGCTGCGGGTCTTGATGTGCAGGCTATGGCGGCATCGCTGGCAAATTTTGGTGGCGTTGCCGGCCGACTGCAACGCAAGCAGACAGGCAGTGGCGCACAGATCATTGATGACACGTACAACGCTAATCCGGATTCGATGCGGGCAGCGATCGATGTGTTGGTTGCGGGGCTCGCAAGCACGCAGACAGTGCTGGTCATCGGGGATATGGGTGAAGTCGGTGTCGAAAGCGAAGCGCTGCATGCAGAAGTGGGTGCCTATGCGGCGCAACGTGGGGTGGGCGTGATCTATGCCGTAGGCGCGCTCTCAGCAAATGCTGTCAAAGCCTATCAAACAAAAGGTGCCGGGGAAGCCCGGCACTTCGCCACACAGGAAGAACTGGTGGCAGCGCTAAAAAATAACCTCGGTGTCGATACTGTGGTTCTGGTTAAAGGTTCGCGTTCATCACGGATGGAAAACGTGGTGAATGCGATTGTGGATCAAGCGTAGGAAAAACAAGATGCTACTTTGGCTCTCGGAATGGCTGGCTCAGGATGTGCGTGCATTCAACGTCATTAACTATCTGACGTTGCGTACCGTGCTGGCCGCATTGACGGCGCTGCTTATTAGCTGGATGGCGGGCCCTGCTGTGATTCGCTGGCTAGCTGCCAAGAAGATCGGTCAGGCAGTGCGTACCGATGGTCCGCAAACGCATCTGGTGAAGTCAGGCACGCCGACGATGGGTGGTGTGTTGATCCTGATCGCTACGGGTCTTTCAACCTTGCTCTGGGGTGATCTGGAAAACCGTTACGTCTGGGTCGTTTTGCTGGTGACGCTGGGTACCGGTGCGGTTGGTTGGTATGACGATTGGCGCAAAGTGGTTTATCGTGATCCCAAGGGGTTGGCGAGCCGCTGGAAGTTTTTCTGGCAGTCGGTGATCGGTCTGGCGGCAGCAGCATTTCTGGCCATGTCGGCCAATACCCCGATGCAATTCCAATTGATACTCCCGTTCTTCAAAGATGTGGCCATTCCGCTGGGTGTCGGTGGCTTTATCGTGTTGACCTATTTAGTGATTGTGGGCACCTCGAATGCGGTGAACCTCACCGATGGTCTGGATGGCTTGGCGATCATGCCGGCCTGCATGGTGGCTGCAGCGCTTACGGTGTTTGCCTATGTGGCCGGTAACGCGGTGTATGCCAAGTATCTGTTCATGCCTTATATGCCTGGTGCTGGTGAGATCTGCGTGCTGCTCGGTGCGCTGGTCGGTGCTGGCTTGGGATTCCTCTGGTTCAACGCGTATCCCGCTGAAGTATTCATGGGCGATGTGGGAGCGCTGGCAATTGGTGCCGCGCTGGGCACGACGGCTGTGATCGTGCGTCAGGAAATCGTGCTCTTCATCATGGGCGGTGTGTTCGTTGCTGAAACCGTCTCGGTGATGATGCAGGTCAGTTATTTCAAAGCCACTAAAGGCAAGCGGATCTTCCGCATGGCGCCGTTGCATCACCACTACGAACTGGGTGGCTGGAAGGAAACCCAGGTGGTCGTGCGTTTCTGGATCATCACCATCGTTTTGGTGCTCCTCGGCCTGTCGACCCTCAAGCTGCGTTAATTCAATAAAGACATCATCGTGACCCGTTGCCTCATCTCTTCTCAAGCCACCCCGGCAAACCTGCATGGTTGCCGGGTGCTGGTCGTTGGGCTGGGCGAGTCCGGGCTGGCGATGGCGAAGTGGTTGTATCAACAGCAGGCGCAGATTGCATTTGTTGATACCCGTATAGAACCACCGGGTGTGCAGGCCTTGCTGTCTAACGTGCCGGGTGCCGAATGGCGTTGCAAGGGTGAAGCACTTGAAGCGGGCGCCATTGATCGTTGTCTGGTAGGTGTCGACCTGCTGGCGCTATCGCCGGGTGTTGCGTTTGATCATCCATTGGTCCTGGAAGCTAAGGCGCAAGGCGTGAGTGTGTGGTCCGAGATTGATTGCTTTGCTGTGGCACGTGCTGCATGTTGCTCGAAGAGCAAGGTGATTGCCATCACCGGTGCTAATGGCAAAACGACCACAACCGCTTTGACAGCGCATATCCTCAATGTCGCCGGTATCGATGCTGTGGCCTGCGGCAATATTTCGCCATCAGCCCTTGATGCATTCATGGCTTGCGAGGCAAGCGGGACATGGCCGCAAGTCTGGGTGCTCGAGTTGTCGAGCTTCCAGCTGGAGGCAACCAGTCATCTGCATAGCGATGCGGCGATCATTCTTAATCTGAGTGAAGACCATCTGGACCGCCACTACACCATGGCGGGTTATGCAGCCGCCAAGTCACGGGTGTTTGAAGATTGTGCGCACCCTGTCTGGAATCGTGCCGATATCTGGGCTGAAGCCTATGGGCTTGATCTGAACGCAACGCCCAGCATCGGTGATGATATGCCGCTTGGTTCAGCTGATTTTGGCCTGGCCAATGGGCAGCTCATGTTAGGTCAGTCGGCAATCATCGCGCAGGATCACCTGCCATTGCTGGGTCGTCATAACGCACTCAATGTTCAAGCGGCATTGGCTTTGGCGACACGGGTCTTGCCCGCGGATAAGACGCTAAAAGACCTGTTGCCGGGAGTGTGCTCATTCAAGAGCTTGCCACATCGGGTGTCGCTGGTTGAGACCCTGGATGGCGTTCGCTATGTTGATGACTCTAAGGCCACCAACGTTGGCGCTACGCTGGCAGCCATTGATGGTTTGTTTGATCCGGCGAACGGCAAGCTGCTGATTGTTCTGGGTGGCGAAGGCAAGGGTCAGGATTTTTCACCACTGGCGGCACCGGTCGCGCGCGCAAGCCGTGCGGTAGCGCTGATCGGTAAAGATGCTGCTGAAATCGCTCGGGTTCTGCCGGTAGCGGTTACGGTACAGCGTTTCAATGATCTGCCATCGGCAACCCGCTGGTTGGCTGATCAGGCACAACCGGGCGATACGGTGTTGTTGTCGCCAGCATGCGCCAGTCTCGACATGTTCCGCAATTACGCTGAGCGCGCGCAAGTGTTTATCGATACGGTGAAGACGCTGACCTCATGCGCGCCAGTTAAAGACGGGAGGGCGGCATGAACCGTCTGATGCGTATTATCAATTCGCCTGAAGACCAGTCGGAAGTCGACCCATTACTCGTCTGGAGTGCCCTGGCACTGCTCTTGATCGGTATGGTGATGGTCTATTCGGCGTCGATTGCATTTGCCGAAGGCAGCCGAATCTTTGGCCGCAACCCGAACTACTTCCTGATCCGTCATGCGATCTTTTTGCTCATCGGCCTCACGGCCGCGGGTGCGGCATTCCAGGTGCCGATTCAGACCTGGCAACGTTGGTCGCCCTGGTTGTTTGTGGGCGGCATTGTGCTGCTGGCGCTTGTGCTCGTGCCCGGTCTGGGGCGTGATGTGAATGGTGCACGACGCTGGTTGCCTCTGTTTGTGGTTAACCTGCAGCCTTCAGAGCTCATGAAGCTCTTTGTTGTGCTGTATGCCGCTGACTTCACTGTGCGCAAGATGAATGTGATGCACAGCCTGAAGAAGGCATTCATGCCGATGTTCGTCGCCATGGTGCTGGTGGGTTCGTTGTTGCTGAAAGAACCGGATTTCGGTGCCTTTGTGGTGATCATTTCTATCGCCTTCGGCATCCTTTTCCTCGGTGGTATGAAGACACGTTTGTTCGCCATCCTGATTCTGCTGCTGCTGATGGCCTTTGCAGTGCTGATTATCGTGTCACCCTATCGTCGTGACCGGATCTTCGGCTTCATGGACCCATGGGCAGATGCACTGGGTCGCGGTTACCAACTTTCCCATTCGCTCATTGCCTTTGGTCGCGGTGAGTTTTTTGGCGTCGGTTTGGGCGCCAGCGTCGAGAAACTCTTTTATCTGCCTGAAGCCCATACCGACTTCCTGTTAGCAGTGATTGCCGAGGAATTGGGTTTTGTCGGGGTCATCGTGGTGATTGGCCTCTTCGGTTTGTTGATTCAACGCATCATCATGGTGAGCAAACAGTGCATCAAGCTGGACCGTTGTTTCGCTGCGCTGGTGGCGCAAGGCATTGCGATCTGGATTGGCGTGCAGGGCTTCATCAACATGGGCGTGAACATGGGGCTGCTGCCTACTAAAGGACTGACCCTGCCGATGATGAGCTTCGGTGGCTCTGGCATTCTGGTGAATTGTGTCGCGATCGCCATTCTGTTGCGCATTGATTGGGAAAACCGTCAGATGATGCGGGGGCGCCGGCCATGAATAAGACGTTACTCGTGATGGCGGGTGGTACCGGCGGGCATATTTTCCCGGCGCTTGCCGTGGCCGATGTGCTGCGTCAGCGCGGCTGGCGTGTAGTCTGGCTGGGCAACCCGAATGGGATGGAAGCCAAGCTGGTGCCGGCTCAGGGTTATGAATGTGCCTGGGTGTCTTTTGGTGCTGTGCGCGGCAAGGGCATTGTGCGCAAGCTGATGTTGCCGATTACACTGTTGCGCGCCTGCATGGCTGCGCGTCGGGTGATTAAAGAGGTT
>JBPCSW010000031.1:0-3382 GCA_051006675.1 Fluviibacter sp. | reverse complement strand
TCTGGCACAACTGGCGGTATCGGAGTCATCGGCTCTGGTACTGCTGTCGCCTCTACAAGCGGAACGTCTATCGACTTCACCGGCATCCCTGCTGGTGTGAAGCGTGTTACTGTGATGCTCAATGGCGTTTCAACAAACGGGAACTCTCAAGCATATTTACAGATTGGATCAGGTTCAGTCACCAGCTCAGGATATACATCTACTTGTGGGTGGGTTTCTGGGTCTAATAGTTGTTCATTAGGGACAGCCACAGCGGGGTATTATTTAGCCCCAACAGGAAGTTCATCTGATGTTAAATCAGGTAACGCCATCCTTACAAACGTGTCGGGAAATATTTGGGTGATGTCTGCAAATATTAAATGTGGTACAGGCCTCGTTTCTTTTTCTGGTGGTGAAGTAACGCTTGGTGGAACTCTTGATCGTGTACGCATCACAACCGCAGGTGGCACAGACACATTTGACGCTGGTTCAATCAACATTCTGTACGAGTAAACATGGCCACGATTGACGCTACAGACGCGCGCTTGAGCACACACGAAGAGGTGTGTGCAATGCGCTATGAAAAGATCAACGAATCGCTGGCGCATGGTGACAAGCGCATGACCAAGATCGAATATTTGCTGTACGCAGTAATGGCAGTTGTGCTTATGGGCCCAGGCGTCGGGGCCGAGTTCTTTAAACGTCTGATCGGTTTGTGATGTGCTTGACCCCGTCTCCATTGGTCTTGCTATCAAGGCAATGCAGGCGGCCTACTCAGGCATTCAGTATTGCTGCGAAGCTCTGGCAGACGGTAAAGTCCAAGTTCAGAAAATCAAAAAGGCAGCTGAAGACGCTCAGATCATCGTCAAGGACGTCAAGTCCATCTGGTCTGTCGTCCGTGGTCTATTCAGCCCCAAGCCACCAACCGCCGCCCCCACGGTCACATCCAAGCCCAAAGACGTCTACGTCACCCACATCCCCACCGAGTCCGAAATCGTCCAGAAGTTCGTCACCGACGTCGGCGACTTCTTTCACCATCACCGCGGGCTGTCTGAGCTCTACGACGCAAAATCTGAAGAGGTGTTTGCGATGGATCGGCCAGACCCACGCGACATTCTCATCCTCTCGCAGATCAAAAACGAAATTGACGGTGCTTACGGCAAACTGAGTGAGATGATGCGCGTGAGAGCGCCACCACAGCTGGGCCCTTTGTGGGACAATTTCAACGAGATTTACGAGAACGCCAAACAGCAGCAGCAAGCCCGCCGTGATCGTGAGCGCATCAGGAAAGCAAACGAATCATGGCAACGGCAAGAGGCATACAACGACAAGGTGGACCTAGCCGTCGCCCTGTTTCTGACGCTGCTGCTGGTGGCAGAACTGTGGGCCGTATGGATAAGTTCATTTACCGCGGAATGATTTTGCTGGTGTGCGTGAACTTAGCGATTGCGCTGATTCTTACGCCAGTGTTGACGAGCATGTATATGCGTATGGAAAAACTTGAAAGGAAAATAAATGGACGAAACCCACAAACAAAAGTGGACCTATCTCATGGGTCTGACGTACATGATCGTGAACCTCGCTGACTTTGTAGTGTTTCCAATTGGGTTTACGATTGTTCAATTTTGGGAAGACCAAGCAGTTAACGATGCGTTTCGCCAATGGGTGCCCCTGACGCTGACCAACGGTGGTTTCATCCACATCGCGTTTGCGGCCATCTTAGGTATTTCCGCCTTTAACAAAGAAGAGAAGAAGCCCGATGCGTAGTATCGCCGCAGTGCTAGTGCTGATCATGGTGTTCTACGCCGGTCGGCATGAGATGTACCTCGAGCAACAAGAGGAAATCAACCGAATCGCTGCTGAACGCGCGATCGAGGCGGCGAAGGCTGCCGATCAACTTCGTAAGGACAAAGAAGATGCCCAAAAGAAAATTAACCAGCTGCGTGCTGATGTCGCTTCTGGCGCTCAGCGCCTGTCAATCCGTGCCAGTTGCTCTGCCACCGCTACCGGCGGAACTACAGAAGCGCGAGCCGAACTTGACCCAAAGACTGCTGATGATCTTATCGCCGTCACAGCCGACGGCGACCAAGCCATCATCGAACTGAACGCTTGCATTGACCTTTACAACAAGTTTAAAAAATGAACCTCTCAACGCATTTCACTCTTGAAGAAGCCACCTACAGCGAGACAGCCGTCCGCATGGGCATACCCAACCAACCCAGCACACTGCAGTTGGAAAACATGAAACACGCCGCTGCCTGTCTGGAGCCGCTACGCGCCGTCACTGGCCCACTGCGCATCAACTCATGGTTGCGTCTGCCTGATGTGAACGTGGCCGTTGGTGGTTCGAAGGTGTCCAGCCACATGGACGGTTGGGCCATCGACGTGTCGTCGTCGACCTTGACGCCTATCCAGCTGTGTCACAAAGTTGAAGAGCTTGGCATCAAATTCGACCAGATGATCCACGAATACGGCCGCTGGATGCACATCTCGTTTGCGCCAGAGATGCGCCAGCAAAAGCTGACGATCTACCGACCTGAAAACAAGTACAAGCCTGGTGTGCTCACCGAGGCTGAGTATCACGCAGCATAAGCTCACGGTACGCCGCAATGGCGTCCTTGAGGTCGCACTGCAACTGCTGGAGCTGCTCAGCCTGCTCCAGCAGCTTGGCGTAGGAGTCGTACGCGAACTTGTTGAGCGTGTCGCGTTCCCATGTTTCAAAGTTTGGCATTCTTGTTCTCCAGTTCAATTAAAAGTTCGACGTAGTGCTTGGCCTTCTCAAGGTCGGCCACGCCGCCTTTCTTGCGCCAGCGGCTGATGTATTTGACGACATTTCCTTCGAAATACCCCAACGCGTTGGCGTGGATGTACTCAACAGGCTGGATCGGCATGTCTTTGTAGTGGCTGCCCGCCACTTGTTTGCTCAACGCGTCTTCGACTGTTTCGCAAGTTATGTTCCTCATCTAATTGCTCCTGTGGGATATGAACTTCAACTGTTGTAAATCGGTGGTAGTTGGCGCACTCTCTGCGCCGCATGTGCCCGTGTACGGGCGACTCACGTGTGGACTTGACGGACGACCACGCTCCGCATTCAGGGCATTTCACGTTTGACCGTCCCGTAGTTTTTGTTGGTAAGACGTTTCTTGGCCACGATCTCAGACATCATCTGCGAGCGGGTTTTTGCGCGTGCATAAGTGTGGAACTCACGGCGCTCGATACCGAACACTGTGCCGTGCGTCGGTTTGGTCTTGCGGACCTTGGTCACGTGCTTAGACAGCGTTTCCGCGGCGGCGCGGCGGGCTTCATGTGTACGCAGGTCGTCCATGAACTTAGGCTCATGCGTCTTCATGTACAAGGGGTGAAATGCATTAACGGTCAAGATGATCCTCCATGAACGCCAGTG
>JBPCSW010000030.1:0-6582 GCA_051006675.1 Fluviibacter sp. | reverse complement strand
GACTAGCCTGGTCGGCGATGCCGGCAAGCGTTTGCATACCGGTCGTTCCCGTAATGATCAGGTCGCTACCGACATTCGCCTCTGGTTACGCGATAGCATCGATAAACTGATCGAACTGTTCAAGCGTTTGCAAATGGCATTGGTGACCCTGGCTGAACAACATGCAGCAACCCCCATGCCGGGATTCACCCATTTGCAGGTTGCACAACCCGTTACTTTTGGACATAACCTGATGGCCTATGTGGAGATGCTGGCACGTGACGCTGAGCGCCTGACCGATCTGCGTCGCCGCGTGAACCGTTTGCCGCTGGGCAGTGCCGCGCTCGCCGGCACAACGTATCCCATCGACCGTCACTTTGTGGCCGAGCAACTCGGTTTCGAAGCCGTTTGCGAAAACTCGCTAGATGCCGTTTCGGATCGCGACTTCGCGATCGAGTTCTGTGCAGCTGCCTCGCTGGCCATGATCCACCTCTCGCGCTTTTCGGAAGAACTGGTACTGTGGATGACGCCACGTTTTGGCTTTGTGATGCTGGCAGACCGCTTCTGCACTGGCTCTTCGATCATGCCGCAGAAGAAGAACCCGGATGTACCTGAACTGGCTCGCGGCAAAACCGGTCGCGTTATTGGTGATCTCAACACGCTGCTGGTTCTGATGAAAGGTCAACCGCTGGCCTATAACAAGGACAATCAGGAAGACAAAGAACCGTTGTTCGACGCGGCAGACACGCTGACCGATACATTGCGCATCTTCGTTGATCTGGTGCCAGGCATTACCGTACGCCCAGAACCAATGGCGGCGGCGCTTCTACAAGGTTTTGCCACAGCAACGGATCTGGCCGACTACCTCGTACGCAAGGGTTTACCGTTCCGTGCAGCGCACGAAGCTGTTGGCTTGGCCGTGAAGGCTGCTGAAAGCAAAGGAGTTGATCTGGCAGATCTGACGCTGACCGAACTGCAGGCGTTCTCACCGCTGATCGAAGCCGATGTCGTGCATGCCCTGACAATCGATGGTTCTCTGGCAGCCCGTAACCACATTGGTGGTACTGCGCCCGCCCAGGTTAAAGCCGCCATAGAGCGCGCCAAGAAACGCCTCGGCTAATATCTAGAGGCGTTCTCGACGTTTGAGCGCCTTTAGTTCTGCAGGTTTTCGAGCAAGGCTTGCAGTTCGCCTGCCTGATACATTTCCATCATGATGTCGCTACCGCCGATAAATTCGCCGTTAACGTACAGCTGTGGAATTGTCGGCCAGTTCGCATAGACTTTAACGCCTTCACGCACTTCAGAATTTTCCAGCACGTTGACGCTGTAAAAACTGGTTACACCACATTCACGCAGCAACTTACAAGCGCGCTGGGAAAAGCCACACTGTGGAAACTGCGGGGTGCCCTTCATATAAAGGACAACCGGGTGACCTTTCACCTGTTCATCGATGAGGGCCAGGACGGGATTATTGTTGTCGCTCATAGTCTGACTCCGAGTTCAGTTGGGGGTATTGAAGAGCTGCGAGTCTAGCCAAGCCCGCCCCACACGTCAAACTGAGCTATGCGCGGTGACGCAGCTTCTCAATCAGACTATAAAGCGTCATTCCAGCGAGCAAACTGGCGATATAGACAATCCCCTCTGGAATACCGGCGCCCAGCAGGACTAACCCGGGGCCAGGGCAAATGCCGGTAATGCCCCAGCCAATACCGAATAGAACCGATCCTAGAACAAGTCTCAAATCAATCTTACGGCTTGTCGGTAGGTTAAGCGGTTCACCGGTTAGCGTCTTCGGCTGCTTTTTGAGCAGCGCAAAACCTATGCTGCCAACAACCAAGCCGCCTCCCATGACCAAGCCAAGGGAAGGATCCCAGGGGCCTGCCACATCGAGAAAACCAATCACCTTAGCCGGATTGGCCATACCCGACAAAATTAGTCACATGCCTAGCAATAAACCGGCCAGACCTGCAGTAATCCATTGCATGCCCCGGTTCATACCGATGCCCCCAGCAGATGGCGCATAAGGTATACCGTTATCACAGCGGAACCCATGAAACTACAAACGGCAATCAGTGAACGCAGCGAAAAGCGGGATAAACCACAGATCCCATGACCACTTGTACAGCCGTTGGCATAACGTGTTCCGAGTCCTACCAGAACACCACCCACTACAAGACCGACAGAACCCGTCTGCTGAATGGTAGTTGGCAATGCTGCGAAAAACATCCAGACAACGGGCGCACCGATCAGGCCGACCAGGAAAGCCAAACGCCAACCAAAAGGTTCTCGTTTTTGCTGAACCACCAACTCAACGACATGTCCCAAAATACCACTGATACCTGCAATGCGTCCGTTGGCCCAAGCCAACCAGACTGCCGCCAAGCCAATCATAAACCCGCCGATTAACGCGGACACTGCCGCGTAAAGGGTAAATGCCTGCCAATCAACACTCATTAATTACAACCCTTATTGCTGGCAAGCTTCGAATTGGTCTGTGGCGATGCAGAACAATAGAGCTGATGCAACACTTCCAAAATGACCTGCACATGCGGGTGCGACACGCGATAGTAAATATATTTGCCATCCCGACGGGTAGCCACCAGACCTTCATTACGTAGCACACCCAGTTGTTGAGATAACGTTGGTTGCTGAATATCCAGTAGCTCTTCGAGCTCCCCTACCGAATATTCACCTTGCAACATCTGGCAAAGTAACAACAGTCGATCCGGATTGCCAATCACTTTAAGCAAAGACACCACCTGCGCCGCCTGACTACGCATCCAGTCCAAATCCAGCACGGCGGCATTCGCTGCCCGAGTTTCCTGCACAGACAAAGCTTCTTCAGTTTTAGGTTTTTTTATGGCCACAGTGTCACCTGTTCTTTTGGGGTACTTTCTAAACGCTCATTATACCACTATATATATAAGCGGCCGATGCAACTGATTTAAGACCCTAGGTTAGAATGCGAGCATGAGTCACTTTCCTACCTGGCGCAAACCAAGCGGTGCCCCCGTCTCATGCGTTGAAAAAATCAAAGTTCTTAATGAGAACTTAGTAGAGCTGCGCAATCTTGCTCAGGAAACACTAGACGACGCCCTGTTACTCGGAGGTAGTGAAGCTCAGGCACGTCAAGAGTTGCAGCAAATGATCGATGGCCTCGCCACCTCATACGATGAGATCCCGGAATAAACGGCTCATAGCCAACTAAGACGTCGGCCTTGCCAATCTAGAATAGCGGTTCGACGAACCATTTTCTTAGCGAGCACCGGATAAGCCTCTCCGATCACCGCATGAGCAAATTCCGACAGGAAATGGGCTTTAAGTGCTGCACGGGCCTGATCGACACCGATAGCCTCGTAAGGCACCGAAGACAGCAATAAAAAACCATCATCTGGAATGCGCCCAGCCATCATGTTGGCCTCAATAATCCCCGCCGCTTTAATAATGGGTTCAGCGAGATTCGGACTATAGGGCCCAATAATCAACGCCAGATTCGGCGTGTGTAAAAAGTCAAAACCGCGCCCCAGACAAATCATCCATTCCCGGTGCTCGATATCAAGCTGACGAAGTCCTAACTTCACTTGCTTTCTGATTGCTGCGACATGTCTGAAGTTTCCCGCCACAAGTGGCAACAAGTCATCGCGCATAGCGCTAGGCATATCGGGAAGCAACGTAGCAAGCCGAGTGCTCAACGCCGTCGGATCACATTCTTCGAGATCGGCAATCCGAAGAACTTGGCCATTGTCACCATGCAAGACCAGCGCATCTTCATCTGTTTCGAAACCACAGACTAACGGATATACCGTGCCATGTGCCGCGCCAAATATCGTTGAAATCTGCTGCTTAATTTCCTGGGTATGATCAACTGCTGACTGTTGGTCATAGCCAAAACCGGCACAGCCCCGGTGATGATCCCCTCGCGAAAAATGGTATGTCACTAGGAATAAAACCTGCCGCCCCTCATGCACTCTATCCATAACGTACTGGGTAACTACCTCCCCCAGATGCGGCCACCCCAAATCAAAGCGTCCCCCGAGATTACGAAATGGCATGAGTAAACCAATGGGCGTACCTGTTGCTACCGGAATATTAATACGGCCATCCATGCATTTAAGGACGGCAATCGCCGTCGGATGCCGACTCTGATAACGCGCCCTCGCCAATACCGCTTCAGGACTACGATAATCATCACCATGACGCGCTGCTAAAGCAGAAAGCCAATCAATACGCGTTTCAATCGGTTTACTATGAACATCGTTCACTTCAGCCCTCCGCTTTAAACAACAAGGTACTGATGCATTCATTGATAGACAGATCTTAGATCAATTAACACCAATCAGCGCATTTTGAGTACGAGGGTTTGCCAGACGTTCGAGCCACCATCGTTGCGCCGGCCCCGGCTCTCGCCCGCCTACCCGCCACGCATAAGACAAATGCGCCGGTCGACGCTGTGGCATACGTAGCTTCTCAACTAACCGCCCAGCCTTTAATTCGCTGCGAATCAAGGGTTCTGGCAAATACCCGCAGCCCAAGCCACGAATCTGCGCCTCAATCTTCAATGCCATGGATGGCACCGTAAGCACATCCTGCCCAGGCAACAAGCCAATCGTCATGGGTGTCATTTGCTGTGCGCTATCGGCCAAAGCAATCATCCGATAAGGCATCAATAGTTCATCGGTTATGGCACCGGTGACATCAGCCAGTGGGTGATCCGGCGCAACGACAAAAAGAAAGGGAATCTCACCCAGCGGTGCACTCTGGATACCGGCGGGCGGCGCCGGTTGATCAGCCACGCCAATGGCTAAATCTGCGCGAGAACTGACCAAAGCCTCCCATGTTCCGGACAAAGTTTCACGCGCTAATTTAATTCGCGTCGGTGGCTTTAGCGCCAAAAATTCTCCAATCAGATCCAGCACCGTTGATTCATCAATGATGCTATCTACGGCAATATTCAACACAGGCTCCCAGCCTGTAGCCACACGCTTAATTCGTTGCCCTACCGTTTCCAACTCGGCTAATAATCGTTCACCCTCCTGAACCAACTCTGCACCTGCAGGTGTCAGGCGGGCCTGTCGGGAACGGCGATCAAACAACAACACATCAAGCTGTTCTTCTAATTGCCGAATGCTATACGTTACGGCAGAGGGCACCTTGCCTAAAGCCCGCGCGGCCGCAGCGAAACTGCCACTTCTGGCTATCAAACTCACCATTTCCAGTAATTCAGGAGTTAGCGGGGAACGTTGCATCGACAGTCCAATAGTTCAAATTATTTGAATGATGCCATCAATTGTTAAAAGCCACATCCCCTGCCGACGGACTAAAGTACGACCATCAAGGAGCGTCACTATGTTGATTAAACGACCTGCCAACGAACGGGGCCATGCCGACCACGGGTGGTTGCGCTCGTTCCACAGCTTTTCATTTGCCGATTACTTCGACCGCGACCACATGCATTTCGGTCCGCTACGCGTGATCAACGAGGACTGGGTTGCCGCCGGCACCGGTTTCGGGATGCACCCCCACAAGGATATGGAGATCGTCACCTACATTCTGGAAGGTGAACTCACGCATCAGGATAGTATGGGGCACCAGGAAGTGATTCGGCCGAACGACGTACAGCGCATGTCCGCCGGCACCGGTGTCTTCCACAGTGAATTCAACCGGCAATCTGCCGACACCTGCCATCTGTTGCAAATCTGGATCATGCCGGACGAGAAGAATCTCCCGCCTTCCTACGAGCAGACTGCGTTTGATCCCGCCGAAAAACGCGGCAAGCTGCGCCTCGTTGCAGCGCCGGATGGCGCACAAGGTGCGGTCACCATTCATACCGACACGCGCCTTTACGCCGGTTTGTTCGATGGTGCCGAATCAGCCACACACCCGCTTGCCGCAGATCATATGGCATATGTGCACATCGCTCGCGGCACCATCACAGTCAATGGTGAACCGCTTATTGCCGGCGATGCGCTAATCCTACGCGATGAAACGGCCGTCACACTAGCCAATGGTCAACACGCTGAAGTCCTTGTCTTTGATCTACCCCGCCAGTAACCACCCACCAAACACCCTCAACGGAGAACACCATGAGCAAAATCGTTGTCGTCTATCACAGTGGCTACGGCCATACTGTCAAACAAGCCGAAGCCATCGCAAAAGGCGCCATGATGCAGACGCCTTCCGATGCTTCGGCCGATGAAGTGGCACAAGGTGACCTGGAAACCGCACGCCTCTATGGCGAGCGAATCGCCCAGATCACCCGTCAGTTCAAGAGCTAAGCCTGATGACGCTGCCCACCCTCTTTGTACCCCATGGTGCCCCGACGTTTGCTCTCCGCCCGGGGGCGGCAGGCGCAGCATTGGTCACACTGGCGCAACAACTGGAACGGCCAAAGGCCATTATCGTTGTTAGCCCACACTGGGAGACAACTGAACCCACCGTGGGCAGCGCCACCGACCTGGAAACCCTCTACGACTTTGGCGGGTTTCCGGATGAACTCTATAAACTGAAATACCCGACACATAGCAACCCCGCACTAGCCCAACAAGTCGCCGACTGTCTGAAAACTGCTGGTTATGCACCACGTATCGATGCACATCGTGGACT
>JBPCSW010000029.1:0-2985 GCA_051006675.1 Fluviibacter sp. | reverse complement strand
GTCTAACCCTCACGTATGGTTGGGTCTCAACACTCGATTACTTCGATAGCAACCGTTACAGCCATGATCCAAGAACTCAGTTTCTTAACTGGTCCATCATGGCAGCTGGCGCCTACGACTTTGCAGCAAATGCCCGCGGCTATACGTATGGCTTAATCGGTGAATACTTTGATGACGGCTGGACCGTTCGCCTAGCGAGACTTGCCATGCCCAAGGACCCCAACGGCCAATCATTGGATTACCAACTCACCAAACAATACGGTGACCAGATCGAAATTGAGCGTGAACATAAAGTGCTGGGCCAAGAAGGCGCACTCCGGGCTTTAGTGTTCCAGAACCGAGGCATCATGGCAACTTTCAACGATGCCATTAACCAAGCCTCGCCCGGCCAAGCACCCAATATCCTTACATCACGCAACAACTATCAAAACAAATGGGGTTATGTGCTGAATGCTGAACAGGCTGTTCTCGACGATATCGGCCTATTTGCCCGCTGGAGCTGGAACAATGGTCAGAGCGAAACTGAAGCGTTTACGGATATTAGTCGTTCACTTTCTGCTGGCACGTCCGTCAAAGGCAGTTACTGGGGGCGTCATAACGACACCCTCGGACTCGCATTTGCGCTCAATGGTATCAGTTCATCACAGATTAACTATCTATCGCAGGGTGGCTACACCATGTTTATCGGCGATGGAAAAATCACCTACCAGGGCGAGCGTATTCTGGAAACCTACTACAGCGTCAATCTGTTCAAAGGCGCTTACCTATCTGCCGATTATCAATACATCCGCAATCTGGCCTATAACGCAGATCGTGGCCCTGTTAGCTTCTTTGGTTTACGGGCCCACTTCGAACTGTAACTATCTGCCTTCATACCAAGGTTTAGTCTGATTGACCAGACGAACCACCAGCAGCATGACCGGCACCTCAATAAGAACGCCGACCACAGTCGCCAGTGCAGCACCAGACTCAAAACCGAACAGGCTGATAGCAGCGGCGACCGCCAACTCGAAGAAGTTCGAGGCACCAATTAGCGCCGATGGGCAGGCAACGCTGTGCTTCTCACCGGCAGCACGGTTCAGCCAATAGGCCAGCGCCGAGTTGAAGAAGACCTGTATCAGAATCGGCACCGCAATCAGGGCAATAATCAGCGGCTGCTCGATGATGGCTTTGCCTTGGAAAGCAAACAGCAGCACCAGCGTCAGTAACAAAGCCGAGATCGACCACGGACCGATCTTCTCCATCGTGACATCGAAATGCGCTTGCCCTTTTGCTAGAAGCAACTTGCGCAAGAATTGGGCAAGAATGACCGGAATCACGATGTAGAGAACTACCGAAGTCAGCAGAGTGTCCCACGGCACCGTAATCGCCGAGATACCCAACAGAAAAGCAACCAGTGGTGCAAAGGCAAAGACCATGATGGCGTCGTTCAGCGCTACCTGCGATAGCGTAAACAGCGGGTCACCATTCGTCAGGCGGCTCCAAACGAAGACCATAGCAGTACAAGGTGCCGCCGCCAACAAAATCAACCCGGCGATATAACTGTCAATTTGATCCGCCGGCAGGTATTGAGCAAAAACACCCCGGATGAAGAACCACGCCAGAAATGCCATGGAGAACGGCTTTACGAACCAGTTCACGAACAAGGTCACGCCGATGCCCTTCAAGTGCTGCTTGACCTCATGAAGTGCCGCGAAATCGACCTTAACCAGCATCGGAATAATCATGACCCAGATGAGCAAGCCAACCGGCAGGTTAACCTGCGCCACTTCCAGACGACCAATCGCCTGAAATACGCCGGGCATCATTTGACCGAGCAATACACCCGCAATAATGCAGAGGAACACCCAGATGGTCAGATAACGCTCGAAAACGCTCATGGGTGCATTTTTGGAAGCCACCTCACATTGAATACTCATCTCAAATCCCCAATGCATCACGAACTGCCGGAATCAACTTGGCACGAATCTCGTCACGAACCTGAACAAAACTTTCTAAAGGCTCACCATGCGGGTCATGGAACGGTAGGTGAATACGTGGCACCGGCTTCGGAAAAATCGGGCAGGCTTCGTTGGCGTTATTGCAGACGGTGACCACCAGATCGATGGGCTCATCGATAACCGCATCAATGTCTTTTGGGCAGAGCCCTTCGGTAGGAAGCCCTGCGAGTTTCAAAGCCTCAATTGCGCCATCGGCAACCTTTGGCTGTGGTTTCGTGCCTGCAGAGAGACCCTTTGCTATCCCAGCAAGGTCATTCGTAATGAGGGCTTCAGCCATCTGTGAGCGGCAGGAGTTACCAGTGCAAAGAACAAGGACATTAAAAACTTTTTCGTACATCATTCACCTCAACAAGAACTTGGACGGCCTGCCCTTTTCCGTCTCTTTTCGGTCGTAACAACCTGTTCGGTTTTAGGCAGACAGCTCTGACCCTGACAGCATTTGTCCGTCAGGTATGCGAGAAGCTCATCCATTACGCTGTAATCCGTGGCGTAGTAGATGAAACGGCTTTCCTGTCTCGCCTTAATCAAACCGACTCGGCTCAGATTGGAAAGATGGAAAGAAGTTGTCGCCGCCGGAATTCCCAGCTGCTCCGCAATTGAGCCGGCATTCACCCCCTCCGGACCCGCCTCAACTAACAGACGGTAGATAGAAAGTCGTGATTCATGCCCCAGCGCGGCTAAGAGTTCAGATGCGTTAAGCGTTTCCATATTTCTAACTTTATCGAAATGTTGTGACAATTGTATGACACAAAAAAACCAGGCGCTAGAGCCTGGTTTTTTTGGGAAGCTTTTACCGCTTACTTTTTCTTACCCTTCTTGCTTGGGCGACCGACTTTAACCCGTTCAACCTTGGCAAGGGTATTGACCAGTACCGCATCCGTTAGAGACACGAGGTGCGCGATACCTGCACGCAGGAACTCGGATTTTTTGAATTCTTTACCCAGCTTCTTGGCACGCTTCTTCAAATCAGCCAGCAGCGCATGCT
>JBPCSW010000028.1:0-6493 GCA_051006675.1 Fluviibacter sp. | reverse complement strand
TCCATGGCACACCGGCGCCCGCCAAGCTGGAAGCCCTGCGCGACTTCATGAAGGAATTTGGACTGGGTCTTGAAGGCGGAGATTCGCCGACCGGTAAAGATTACGGCAAGTTGCTCGATCAGATCCGTGAACGTCCGGATTTCTCGCTGTTGCAAACGATCCTGCTGCGCTCCATGCAACAGGCGATCTACAGCCCGGACAACATCGGCCACTTTGGTTTGGCCTACGAGTACTACACGCACTTCACCTCACCGATTCGTCGTTATCCAGACTTGCTCGTGCACCGAGCCATTAAAGCCGCACTCAAGTTCGAGAAGGCACCGCTGCCTGCCAATGAAGCAGCCTGGGAAGAAATTGGTTTGCACTGCTCAGCGACCGAGCGTCGTGCCGATGAGGCCACACGCGATGTCGAAGCCTGGCTCAAGTGCTATTACATGCAGGATCGTATTGGCGAAGTTTTTGATGGCACCATCTCTGGTGTCACCGCCTTTGGTGCTTTCGTCACACTGGATCAGGTGTATGTCGAAGGCCTGGTGCATATCTCAGAATTGGGCACCGACTATTTCCACCACGACCCAGTCCGCCACTGCCTGATCGGCGAACGTACGAAGCAGCAGTATCGTGTTGGAGACCGTTTGCGTGTCAAACTGGTGCGCGCAGATCTGGAAAGCAACCGTATCGATTTTGTGCCGGCAACAGCGCTAGACGAGGCCGTGCAGCCTACAGAGGCAACCCGTAGCGATCGCGATGCGCTTGCCCAGGAACGGAGTCGTAAAACCGGGCGCCCGGTTGCCGTGGAGCGACACCTGCTGGATATGGAATTGGATAAAGCGCAGTCGAGTCCCCGTAAGAAAGGCGCGCCCGCAGGAACGTCAGGCACGCCTGCCGGGAAGTCACGACAGCTGGGGCGTCATGGTTCTGGCGGTAAACAAACCGGTGAAAAACCTTATGGTGCTTCCGGTAAACCTGCCAAAAAAACTGCGGCCAAGACAAAATCTAAGCCTAAAGCAAAGCCATCTGCGGCAACTGCCGTAAAATCACGCGGTGCACCAAAACCGGCAAGCAAACCCACCGCCAAAGCGGTCGCTAAACCCGCAGCAAAAGTGGTTTCGGCAAAGCCTAAAGCGACGAATGCAAAGCCGGCCGCCAAGCCCAAAGCAAAAGCCAAACCGGCTTCCAGTAACCGTAGTAAACGAGCAACCTCATGAGTAGCAATACCCGTTTGATTCATGGCTTTCATCCCATCATGGCGCGTTTGCGCCACGACCCGGAAAGCGTTAAAGAAATTTATCTAGATAACAATCGGCAGGATCGTCGCGTTAAAGATCTGTTGCGCCTTGCCGAACAGATTGGCGCGCGCGTTGTTACCGTAGAAAACCCGCGCATCGAGGGCATGGCGCCTAATGCCCGCCACCAAGGTGTTGTTGCCCGCGTCGATGCACGCCAGAAAGCCATTCATCTCGATGATGTGCTCGATACGCTGGAAGAACCGCCATTCCTGTTGGTACTGGATGGTATTACTGACCCGCGTAATCTGGGTGCCTGTCTGCGCGTGGCCGATGCCGCTGGTGTGCATGCCGTCATTGCACCGAAAGATCGTGCCGTAGGGCTCACAGACGTAGCCATGAAGGCGGCTTCGGGTGCTGCGGAAACTGTGCCTTACATCATGGTCACCAACCTGGCGCGCACCCTACGCGAACTCAAAGAGCGCGACATCTGGGTCGTGGGTACCGCGGGCGAAGCGACGGAAGATCTCTATACGGCGCAGTGGCCCGTAGGTGTGGCCTGGGTCATGGGAGCTGAAGGCGATGGTATGCGCCGCCTAACCCGTGAAACCTGCGACTCCCTGGTCAAAATCCCTATGGCAGGTTCGGTTGATAGTCTGAATGTGTCTGTTGCTGCCGGGGTCTGCCTGTTCGAGGCAGTCCGTCGGCGTCGCGTTTAACGCTTTAGATCAGTGCCCGGCATTGGCCCGGGCATGATCGATATCCGCTGCGTTCTTCTCATCGGCGTAGGTGCGGGCAGGCTTGTTGCTTAAGCCCGAGCCGCCGTTCTGGCAAAGCACTTCAACGTTGGCCAGCGGTCGATCTTTGTGCAGCACTTCTACCGCGCAGCGTCCATACACCGATTCAATGGTTGCGAGGACATTGCGCGCGTAATCGCTTTGTAGTTTGCTATCCAGAATCAGGTTAGCCAGTAGCACCCCATTGGGTTTAAGCACTTGCCGCGTGTCACTCCAGAACTCCCGGGTGATCAGATGACTCGGAATATTCTGGTGTGAGCTGTACACATCAACTACCACCGCATCAAAACGTTTGTCCGATTGCTTGGCGGCTGCCGTCACAAAGTGGCGCGCATCATCTACAACAAATTGCCCACGAATCGGCTCGTGCAGAAACTGCTGTTCTGCGATGGATTGGATTTTAGGATCGATGTCGACAAAGGTGTAGTGATTCAGTGGCTCCTTGTGCGACAGCGTAAAACCACCGGCACCCAGCACCAGAATGTCTGCATCTTTGAGTCTCAGATCATTCAGCAGGGTCTGACGTAGGTAATCGATATAGCGGGCGTAGCGGGGTGGCGAATTTTTGTCATCGCCATCACCAATCAGTGAGGCCGTCGAACTATTAACCTTAAAGACCCGAATCGGGTCACCTTCCGATGTCTCCGTGTGGATCACCGAATAATCGGCATAGGCCGTTTCTGTCACTTCCTGGGGCTCATTTAGAAGCTGCCCGCGCAAAATCGGAACGTTCAAACCAATAATCAGTAACGTTGAGGCAAGAAAAGAGGCTACTACCTGCCAGCGTCGGGAGCGAACATCCGGTGCCGTTTGCAACCGTAACGCACCGATCAGTAAAAAGAGGGCACAAAGGGCGACAGCCGCAGATATCCCCAGCCACTGCATCACCAATACAGAAAGTCCGAGTGAACCTAGAAACGAGCCAAGGGTCGACCAGTAAAGCGCCATGCCGCTGGCTTCGCCCGTGCGTCGGGTTTGCATCAGATTGGTGAGTGCCGGCACAGTTTGACCCAGTAACCATGCCAGTGGGCAGAGAACCCCGCCAATCAGCAGCGTATACGCCAGCCACACAGGCTGTACGTGCGTAAACAGGCCATTCACGAAGGGGGTGGAAAACCCGATGCCTAGCAGCAATGCAGATATCAGGAAGTTGCGTGCAACTACCGGTAGATAACGCGCATTAATTTTGGCGCCAGCAGCATAGCCAAGAGCGAGCGCCAGCAGAAAGAAACCGATTGTGGGCGCTGTGACGACAATCGAACTGCCCACATGCGGCACCAGCCGCCGCAACGCAATAATCTCGGCGCCAAGGGAACAGAAGCCCTCGATGAATACAACAACAGGAATCAATAGCGGCGGCATGCCCCTGATGTTACAGGAGCATGCCCGCGCCGACCGTGTTGTTCGTAGCTTCGTCAATCAGAATGAATGCGCCGGTGCTGCGGTTGTTCTTGTAGCTGTCACAGCAAATCGGCTGGGCCAGACGCAAGTTAATTGTGGCGATGTCGTTCATCTGCAATTGGGTGGGTGCAGCATCCTGAGCCAGCGTATTGATATCCAGTCGGAACGGAATATCGGCAATCTTGGCTTTCACTGTGCGCGTTGTCTGACGCAGCGCATAGGTGCGGGCACGATCCAGCGGCGATTCAGAGAGCCAGCAGACCATGGCCTGAGCTTCTTTCACCACCTGCGGCGCCGTATCCGGGTGCGCAATCATGTCGCCACGCGAAATGTCGATTTCATCGGTCAGACGAATCGTTACCGATTGTTCAGCCACGCCTTCTCTAAGGGCAACGCCACCCAGTTCGACATGGCTCACCGTGCTGCGCTGACCCGAAGGTAAAGCAATCACTTCATCGCCGGGGCGAACAACGCCCGAGCTGATGCGCCCCATGAAACCACGGTAATCGTGTAGCTCCGGGTTCGCAGAGTCTTGCGGGCGGCACACCAGCTGCACCGGCATGCGGAATTGTTCGTGGTGGGTCGGTGTTTCACTATGGCTATTCGGTGCTGTTTCGAGAATCTCCAACAAAGTTGGGCCTTCGTACCAGTTCATCGACTCACCACGGTCGACGATCATGTCGCCTTCCAGGGCAGACATCGGTACGTAGCGCACTTTTTCCAGACCAATCGTCGCGGCCACTTGCGCAAACTCTTCCTGCAGCTTGGCAAATACCTGTACGTCGTAGTTCACCAGATCCATCTTGTTGATGGCCACTACGATCTGCGGAATGCCCAGCAGTTGGCAAATTTTTGCGTGACGACGCGTCTGGGTCAGAATGCCACGGCGGGCATCCACCAGAATAATCGCCAGATCCGCAGTCGAAGCTGCCGTTACCATGTTGCGGGTGTACTGTTCGTGACCCGGCGCATCCGCGATGATGTATTTTCGGGTACCGGTTGAGAAGTAGCGATAAGCCACATCAATCGTAATGCCCTGTTCGCGTTCGGCTTGCAGGCCATCAGTCAGTAGCGATAGGTCAACGCTGGTCAAGCCACGACGCTCCGAGGTGCGTGCCAGATTGCTCAGCGTATCGACCAGAATGGTCTTGGTATCAAAAAGCAGACGACCAATCAGCGTGCTCTTGCCATCATCAACGCTGCCGCAGGTGAGAAAGCGCAGCAGGCCGTGATCTTCAATGTGTTGTTGGCTAGTCATTAGAAGTAGCCCTCTTTCTTGCGTTGTTCCATGGCGGCTTCACTGGCCTGGTCATCCAGACGTGTTGCGCCACGTTCGCTGATCGTCGTGCCAGCGGTTTCGGTAATAATCTTTTCGATGCTGTCTGCGTCGCTAATCACGGGCGCGGTACAGCTGATATCGCCCACGGTGCGGAAGCGAACTTGCAGATCAATCACTTCTTCGCCCGGCTTGGCTGGGGTCAGGTGCGTGATCGGCACAATGCCACCACCGCGACGGACGATCGGGCGGGTGTGAGCAAAGTAGATCGATGGCAGCTCGAGTTTTTCACGTTCGATGTATTGCCAGACATCCAGTTCGGTCCAGTTCGAAATCGGGAAGGCGCGCATGTGCTCGCCCTTGTGCACACGTGCGTTATACAGATCCCACAATTCCGGGCGCTGGTTCTTTGGGTCCCATTGGCCAAAGTCATCGCGGAAGCTAAAGATGCGTTCTTTGGCACGGGCCTTTTCTTCATCACGGCGGGCGCCACCGATCAGACTATCGAATTCGAATTCGGCAATGGTCTCCAGCAGCGTCACAGATTGATGACGGTTACGCGATTCATCGGCAGACTTCAGCACGATGGTGCCGCGTTTCATGGAGTCTTCAAGCGAGCGCACGATCAGGCGCTCGCCCAGTTCGGCCGCACGATGGTCGCGGAAGTCGATTACTTCCGGATAGTTGTGGCCGGTATCGATATGTACCAGTGGAAACGGAAAGCGTGCCGGGCGAAACGCTTTTTCAGCCAGGCGCAGCATACAGATCGAGTCTTTGCCGCCCGAGAAAAGCAGCGCAGGGCGCTCACATTGGCCGGCAACCTCGCGCATGATCTGGATTGCTTCTGCTTCCAGCCAGTCGAGATGAGAGAGAGTAGGGACGGGTTGTGTCATGGGGCTCAATTTTACAGAGTTGTCTTTATTTGGCTGTTATTTCGCCTTGTGCAGGCCGCATTCTTTGGTTTCGGGGTTCTCCCACCACCAGCGGCCGGCACGTACGTCTTCACCCGGCGTAATGGCGCGGGTGCAGGGCGCACAGCCAATAGAGGGGTAAAAGCGATCGTGTAATTCGTTATAAGGCACGCTATTCAAATCAATGTACGCCCAGATTTCTTTTTCGGACCACTCGATCAGCGGGTTGAACTTCGGCAGATTGTTCAGCGTATCGAAGTCTTCCCAATCCATATTCTGGCGGGTGACTGATTGCGCAGCGCGCAGACCCGTAATCCAGGCATCCTTGCCTTTGAGTGCACGGGCAAGCGGCTCCAGTTTGCGGATCTGGCAACAGGCTTTGCGATTATCAACAGAGTCATAGAAGCCGTTGATGCCGTGTTCGCGCACCCACGGTTCCAGCAACTTGTAGTCCGGCGTCATGATTTCAATGTCGCGATCATATTGCTGTTGTGCTTTGGCGAGCAGCGCATAGGTCTCTTCATTCAGCCGGCCGGTGTCGAGCGTAAAGATGCCGATCGGCAGATTGTCTTGGCAGATCATGTCCATCAACACCATGTCTTCCGCGCCCAGGCTATTCGCCAGTGCGACATTCGGATGACGGTCAATAATCGTGTTCAAACGCGCCATCACCAGCGCTGATTTTTCTGCGACAGCAGCCGCCAGCGCAGCATCGGGTGCCGGGCGCGCTGGTGCTTTAGGCTGGCCGATGTTGGAAATTGAAGCGCTGGTCATGAACGGGCTCCACCCAGGACTCGATCAACCTGGCGGAACAGCGGTGCCGGATTGTCCGTCGAACCCTGATAGGTGTCCGGGAATGGGGTCATATGTTTGAGCGCGGTC